>NZ_VCKY01000088.1 GCF_005889735.1 Nonomuraea turkmeniaca | reverse complement strand
GGCACGACACCCGGAAGCGGCGCGGCGGCCGCGCGTAACTTCTGCCAGCAGAACTTCCCAATTTCAGGATATTTCTCGTCTTTGCTCCGCGCACGCCGCCGACCAAGCACGATCTAGATCGGCCGTGTGCCGCACGCGTGGCCCGGCCGACCGACCAACGATAGGAGCAATGTGCGAAGAAGATCTTCTCTGCTCGCCACCGCTTTCGTAGTGTTGGCGGGCCTATTACCCGTCTCGACGGCCAGCGCTGACGCCAAGGCGGTCACGGACAACAGCACCTCGGCCATCGCCTGGGCGCCCTGTGAAGAGGAGCCCTCCGCCGAGTGCGGCACTCTGACCGTCCCGATCGACTGGTCCAAGCCGGACGGGCCGACCGTCGACCTGGCCATCGCCCGGCGCAAGGCCACGGACCCGGCGGCCCGAGTCGGCTCGCTGGTGATCAACCCCGGCGGCCCGGGCGGGTCGGGCGTGGAGGCCGCGTACGGCGCACCCGGCTTCTTCACCGAGGAGCTCCAGCGGCGGTTCGACATCGTGGGTTTCGACCCCCGAGGCGTGGGCCGCAGCCATCCGGTGGTCTGCTCGGCATCGGTGTACAACCAGATGCCGTACGCGATCATGAAGAATCAGGCCGACTTCGACAGGTGGACCGCGTACGCCAAGAGGTTGCGGGCCGACTGCCGGGCCCGTACCGGCCCGCTCTACGACCACGTCGACTCGGTCAACGTCGCGCGCGACCTGGACGCCCTGCGCGCCGCCCTGGGTGAGGAGAAGCTCACCTTCTACGGGATCTCGTACGGGACGCTGATCG
This sequence comes from Nonomuraea turkmeniaca, assembly GCF_005889735.1. Lineage (GTDB taxonomy): Bacteria > Actinomycetota > Actinomycetes > Streptosporangiales > Streptosporangiaceae > Nonomuraea > Nonomuraea turkmeniaca. Next base: position 38,623 of record NZ_VCKY01000088.1, on the reverse strand, counting down.
GGCAGATGTACGCCGAGCTGTTCCCGAACCGGATCCGCGCCATGGCGCTGGACAGCAACATGGACCACAGCCTCGGCGTCAAGGCGTTCCTCGACACCGAGGCCTATGCCGTCGAAGACGCGTTCGACCAGTTCGTCGGCTGGTGCGACCAGGAGCCCAGCTGCGCGCTGCACGGCCAGGACGTCCGGGCGGTGTGGGAGCGAATCCTGGCCAAGGCACGCAGCGGACAGCTGTACTACCCGGGCGTCACCGACCCCCCGATGACCGAGCTGCAGGTTCTCTGGCAGGGCGTGCTGGGCAACGAGGGGCCTGCCTGGCAGCTGCTGAGCGAGATGTTGCGCGCCCTGGACGGCGGGGAGCCGCCGGCGTGGGTGCCCCCGCTGCCCGGCCGGCAGCCCGTGACCGGGGAGCTCGCCCAGTTGCCGACCGCGATCCTCTGCCAGGACTACAACCTGCGGGTGCGCAACTACGACGAGTACGCCGCGCTCCTGCGCAGCTCCGCGCGCTGGGCTCCGGACATGCGGCTCAACCCGATGCCGATCGAGGACCTGCCGGTCTGCCTCAACCACCCCGTCACCAACCCGCAGCACCGGCTGGTGTACACGGGCAGCGCTCCGATCCTGCTGGGTAACTCGTTGCACGACCCCTCCACGCCGTGGATCTGGTCCGCCAACGTGGCGAGCCAGTTCGGCCCCAAGGCGGTGCTGCTCACGTACGAGGGCTGGGGGCACCGCATCTACGGCAAGGACCGGTGCAGCACGGAGCCGATCGACAACTATCTGATCTCGCTGGTCGTGCCCCCGCACGGCTTCCGCTGTCAGGTGGGCGGACTGGCCGCCCGGAACACGGTCAAGCGGCAGGCTGAGTTGTGGCCGACGGACTCGCTCCCCTGGGGTGGTCCGGCCGCTGCCGGCGCATCCAGGATGTCCGGCTGAAGCTCTGACGTGCGCGCCGCCCATGGCCTGAGGCAGGGCCATGGGCGGCGTCGTGCGGTCGGAGAGAGGGCGAGGACTTCGTGTTCGCGTCCGGGCAGGGACGCGATCTGCTGCCGAGGGTCTCGATGTGCTGGGACAGCGGCAGCATGGAGTCTCGCCTCCTCGGGCCGATCACGGGCACCGCGACGCTGCCAGACTCTTCAGCGGCGCGGTCGGCAGGGCGACCCACCCCTCCGTGCCGGCCGCTTCGGCCTGCTCCGCCGCCGGTACGGTCACGAGCCTGAGGGCCGACGCGCGGGCGGCGAGCGCGGACACGACGGCGTCGGTGGCGTCGTCCGAGGCCCGGCAGAGCGCCTCGGAATCATCCAAGTCCAGCCACGGCGCCGCCTCCAGCAACCGATCCACCAACCGGCCCAGCTCACCGAGGTTGGCGGCGCGCTTGTAGCCCCGATACGGCAACTCCCACCGCTTCAGGCAGGCCGCCGGATACACCTCCACGACCACCCCGCCACCTCGCCGATCAACCGGCTGCCCCCGCCGCGCCAGCTCGGCCAGCACAGCGGCACACCGCATGGTGGCGTGCCCGATGCGATCCGCCGACACGCTCAGCGGCGTCAGCCCGGTCTGCTCGTGCACCACCTGGTCGGTCACCCGCAACGCCAGGTCCCTCCGCCAGGCCCGTCCCGCCAGCCCCTCCGGGACCCGGACGTGCCCAGCACGGTGCGCGGTGACGAACTCGACGAACCGGTCCGGCCAGCCGAGCGGGCAGTCGATCCCCGCCTTGGCGGCGCCCATCACCGCGTCGACGATCAGAGCGTCGTCCGCACCGACCTCCACCCGGACGAGCCGGGCACGGCCATCCGACCAGTCCAGCCACGCCACCGCGGTCCGCACCGCCTCCGCGGCGAGATCGATCCCGACCGTCACCATTCCCCCACCATAGGAGGATCCTTCAGGCGCCTGCTCGGGCCCGCGCCCGAGAAACCGGCCACCGCGATCGGTTCTCACGTGCGGTCCGACGCTAGTAGCTGAAGGTGGTGGCGCCCTCGTCGCCGATCCACTGCCACATCGGAACGGTGCCGCCCAGCTCCGCACCCTCGATCAACTGGCTCTTGTCGAGCTTGCGGGAATCGAAGCAGATGGGGCAGACCAGGAACGTTCCATTCGCCTTCACGTACCGGGCTACCAGGTCGGCCAGCGGCGGGCACCCATCGCACGCGACGCCGGTCGCGACGCCGTCCAAGGTGAGCCTGGTGGCCTCCTTGGTGAGGAACATCAGCGTCGGACGGCCCTGCTCGGCCGCGCCGACCGCGACCAGGAACGCCACGGTGACGCGCTCGGGATCCTCGAGCCCCGTGGTCAAGCTGATGACAGCCTTGCCTGCCATGATCTCTCCTTCTCTCGTCCGCCCCTCAACGTGACGGATGCCGACATTCCACCCCGCACCTCGCCCGCCCCACATCCGTGCTCAGTACGGAAACCCGCTGGGCGCCAAGCCCTGGTGCGCCGCCGGAGCGGCGGCATACTCGGGACATGGGTTCGGACTTCTTCCCCGGTTCACGGGGCGCCGGCGTTACACCGCGTGAGTGGGAAGTCCTGTGGCTCGTGGGCGACCGCCTGCAGAATCAGGAGATCGCCGCCAGGCTGCGGCTGTCGGAACGCACCGTGGAGAGCCACGTGTCGTCGCTGCTGCGCAAGCTCGGCGGGACCAACCGGCTGGCCCTCGTCGACGCGGCGGCCCGGTCCCGCGCCGGCCGCGCATCCCGGGGCGTCCTGCCCAGGCCGCTGTCGTCGTTCGTGGGCCGGCACGGGGAGATCGGGGATCTGCGCAGGCTGCTTGACGCGTACCGGCTGGTGACGCTGACCGGCCCCGCGGGCACCGGCAAGACCCGCCTGGCGCTGCACCTGGCCCACGCGGTGACCACGCTGCCGCCGGCGGTCCTGATCGATCTCGCCCCGGTGGCCCCGGATGACGCCGTGGAGCGGGCGTTCGCCGACGCGCTGGGCGTCGTCGGGCAGGTGCGTCAGCTGCGCGCGCTCATCCGCGAGGTCCTCGCCGAGGGCCGGCACTGGCTCGTGGTGGACAACTGCGAGCACGTGACCACCACCACGGCGGCGCTGCTCGCCGACCTGCTGGCCACCACCGATCACCTGCACGTGCTGGCCACGGGCCACGGGGCGCTGCGCATCCCAGGAGAGGTCGTCTACGAGATCCCGCCGCTGCCGCTGCCCGCCGAGCTCGACGACCCGGACGCCGTGCTGGGCTCCGGCTCGGGCCGGCTCTTCGCCGACCGCGCAGCCGCGGTCTCTCCCGGGTTCGAGGTCACCACCGGCAACGCCCGGCAGATCGCTATGATCTGCCGTTCACTGGACGGCCTCCCGCTGGCCATCGAGCTCGCCGCCGCGAGGGCGCGGTTCTTCACGCCCGGTGAGCTGCTGGCCCGGCTGCGCGACCGGTTCGCCCTGCTGACCGACGGGGCGCACGGTTCGCTGAACCGGCACCGTACTTTGGAGGAGGCCCTCACCTGGAGCTACGAGCTGCTGAGCGAGGACGAGCGGCTGCTGCTCGAGCGTTGCTCGGTGTTCCCAGGCGAGTTCGACTACGACACGGCCGCGCAGGTCGTCGCCTATCCGCCGCTGGACGCCGCCGACCTGATCCGGATCTTCTCCCGCCTGCTGGACCGGTCGCTGATCTCCTCCCGCCGCCGGGACGAGGCCACCGAATATCTCCTGCTGGAGAGCGTCCGGCAGTTCGCGCATCGGCGACTGGCCGCGCGCGGCGCCGCGGACATGGCTCGCGAGCAGCACGCCCGCCACCATCTGCGCCGTGCCGTGGCCGCCGTGCCGGATCTGCGCGGCCGGGACCAGGTCGCCGCGCTGCGGTGGATCAACCGCCGCTCGGCGGACCTGGCGGCCGCGTTGCGCTGGATCCTCGATCGGGACGACACCACGAGCGCTTGGGAGTTCATCGCCGGCATCGGTACGGCATGGGAGGTCATCGGGAGCAGCGGTGAGCTGTTCGACTGGCTCGACAAGCTGTTCAAGCGACCGCTGCCGGACGGTGCTCTCGGCTTCCGTACCGCGATCACGTGCGCCATCGTGCTGTGCTATCAGGACACGGAACGGGCGCGGGAGTTCGCCGAGCAGGCGCGACGGATGGCCAGGAGCGGCACCGAGCATGATCGGGCACTCGCCCTGCTCGCCGTCGGCTGGACCATCAGGTACGGCGAGCGCCGCGCGGACTCGCTCGGGCACCTGACCCAGGCGGCCGAGCTCTTCGAGCGGCTGGGCGACGACTGGCACCGCGCCCTGGCGCTGTCCGCCGCCGTGTTCGGCTCCGACACGCGGACCACTCTGGTGCGGCTGGCCCACGCCGCCGAGTTGTTCGGCCGGCTCGACGACCATGTCAAGCGCGCCAACTGCCTCAACCACATGAGCCTCCTGGCGATCGAGGGCCGGATACGCCTCGACGACGTGCCCGGCTGGCTGGCCGAGGCCGCCCGGCTGGCCAGGGCCGGCGGCAACGACCACGAGCGACTGCACGCCGAGATCTACCAGGCCACCCTTGACCAGCAGCTGGGCAACCACACCGAAGCGCGGCCCCGCTTCGGCGGCCTGCTCCCGGAGTTCCGGCGGATCGGCGATCTGCGCTGCGCCGCCCGCTGCCTGCTCGGTCTGGGCGGCGCGGCCGCCTTCGGCGGCGAGCATGAAGACGCCTGGCGGCACGTCACCGAGGGCACCATGATCGCCATCGGCCTGGGGGACGTACGCATCACGGCGCTCGGGCTGCGCCTGCTCGCCGGCTCTCACCACGAGACCGGCCAGGGCGAACGCGCCGCCGTCCTGCTCGGCGCGGCCGAACGACTCAGCCCCGGCCGTCCCGAAGCTCCCGACGGCGATTTGCTCGCCGCACTGCGGGACCGGCTCGGCCCGGCGGGCTTCGACGCCGCCTTCGCCCGCGGACACGGGACAACGCTCACTCAGCTGCCCGCACTTCTTCAAGCCCCGGGTGACTGACGTCCAGGCCGTGCTACGTCCCCGTCCGATCGCGCAAGGTTGTGACACCAGGGCCGTCAAGGTCGCCGCAGTACGTCATCCGCCCCGTCATCGCCATCGTCAGCGCCAGGGTGCCGCCGGTGACGAGAGGGCCGGAGCCGGCGCTGAAGGGGCCGTCGTTGGCGACGAGGTGTAGGCCGCGGATGCGGCTCTTGGCGAGGACGACCTGGTCGGAGCGGCTGTAGTAGTCGGCCACCAGGGTGAGGGTCTCGATCGGATGGGCGCGGCGGATGCCCAGCGGACGGCGGATGTCCTCACCGTGCACGATCGTCTCGCCCAGCAGCGCGATCGTCGGCAGGGGTGGCTTGGTCGTGCTGGTGATGGTGCGGCGGAACCCGTCGAGCGTCTCCACCGGGGACGCGCCCAGCTGCTCGGCCAGCCGCATGGCGACCTGTTCGTCGAAGTCGAAGCGGCAGCGGATGACGCCCACCAGCCACCGTACGGCGTTGAGCCGTGCCCCCGCGGTGAGGTGGGCGAGCACCTCGCGCACCGTCAGCCCCGCGCACAGGGACGGCGTGGCCCACCGCTCGTCGGTCAGATCGGCGAGGTCGGCAGCCAAGGCCGCGCGCTCGGCGTGGATCAGGGGCCAAAGGTCGCTATCGCGGCGCAGGGTCGGCTTCGGGTCCGTCAAGGCGGGGTCCTCCTGACAAGGTCGGCATCACAGGTAGGACTGCCACCGGAGGGGCAGAATCGTCGCTCGCGCGGGATTTTCTTCCGAGGTTCGTGAGCGAGATCAAGTGTCGGTGCTCCGTTATAAGGTCCGGTGCGTGGACGAGACAGCCAGCACCCGAAGCACCATAGAAGCGTATGTGACCTGTGCCGAGCGGCGTGACTGGGAAGGGTTCGGCGCCCTGCTCGCCGAGGACGTGGTCTACGAGATGCCGCAGAGCCGTGAGCGGATCCGCGGTAAGCCCGCCTACCTCCAGTTCAACAGGGACTATCCCGGTGACTGGCACCTCGAGGTGCGGCGCATCGTCGCCGACGGGCGCCACGCGGCGGCGTGGATCGACGCGCGCGTCGGCACCGAGCACCAGGACGCATGCGTGTGGTTCGAGCTCTCCGACCAGGGACTCATCAGCCGGATCACCGACTACTGGCCGGAGCCGTACGATCCGCCGCCTGGTCGTGAGCACCTTGTGGAGCGCTGGTAGCGAGAGGTGGCTAGCGGCCCGGTGGGATGCGATAGACGGACACGTGGGAGCGTGACTCGGCCGTGAACTCGGCTCCCGACCAGTCGGCGTGCCTGCTCTCGAGCTCGAACCCGGCCAACTGCCCCATGAGGTCCAGCTCGGCCGGCCAGATGTAGCGGTGCGGGCTGCGGAACAGCTGAGCCTGGCGGCTCTCGTCGAACCGGAAATGGTGCGATACGACGTGCTGGCGCAGAACGTCGTAGGTGTCCAGGCCGATGTAGCCCGGCTCGCTCAGCCAGACCGTGGCCTGCTGGCCGGGCGGGAGCTTACGCAGCTCGGGCACCCAGAGCTCGATCACGAACCGGCCGCCGGGGGTGAGATGGCGAGCGGCGTTGCGGAAGCACGCGACCTGCTCCGCCTGGGTGAGCAGGTTGGAGATCGTGTTGTAGACGAGGTAGACCAGCGTGAACGCGCCCGGAGCGACGGCGGTCGACATGTCGCCGGCGATCACGGGGATCGTCGCCTCGTCGGCCTTCGTTCGCAACTGGTCGATCATCGGGCGTGACAGCTCGATGCCGGTGACGGGCACTCCTCGCTCGGCGAGCGGCACGGCCACGCGGCCCGTTCCGATGGCGAATTCAAGCGCCCGTCCGCCGCCCGCGAGTCCGGCGAGACGATCCACGGTCGGATCCAAGACCTCGGGCGCGAACATGCCCCTGCCTGGCGTGTCATAGTGCCGGGCGGCGTCGACGTCCCAGATCTCCTCCTGCCGCATGCCGCCAACGATGGTCCTGGGGCGTACGCGATGTCCAATGATTTTGTGGCCTGCGGTCTTCAGGTGACGGCGATCGCGGGGGCCACACGTGCGGACCCGATGCCACGATCCGGCTTGCCGAGCCGGAACCGTACCTTGCCCTTGAGGACGGTGCCCGACTCGGCCAAGCCACCAGTGAGACCTTCACCGGGGAACAGGGTGAACGTCCACCGCTCGTTGGCTTCGCAGTCAGGCAGGTCACGGCCACCCTGCAGGACCCGGGCTCCCCAGAGCTGACGGATCATCAGTGCCCTGGTGTCCACGCCCGCCACTGTGAACGCCGCCGCCGATCCGACCCTCGATCTGGTTGTGGCTACCCAGAGACGGCCCGTAGACGCCGGTGACGGTGGCCACCGCGGTCCACGGCACGCCCTTCCGTACGCCGAGCACTCCGGCGGGCAGCCGGTCGTCGAACACGTCATTCACCGGCGCGCCGAGTTGGTCCGCTCTGACGGCAGCAGCCATCGGCCGTCGGGTGTCCAGCTTGCCGGGGTCCGGCACCAGCAGGATTCCGTACGTCGTCTCGTCGGCGAAGCGAGCGGACGCGAAGTGGTGCCGGAGGGCGAGCACTGCCCGCTCGGCAGCGCCCCACAGCTCCTCGGGGAAGGCCGTCGCCAGATAGCCGGGCGTCACCGCCGGCAGCCCGGCCCGCGCCACCGCCTCGACCACCGACCCACATCGTGCCCATCCGGACTCGGCCAGCCTTGCGATCTGCTCATCCTTGAACGACCTCACTCTTCCAAGACTGCCCCATGGTCAGGCGGCGGCGCGCTGACCTCGCTCAAGCGTCTGACGAACACGCGGATCGCGGCCCGGGGAACACGATCAACGGTGATTCAACAGGTGCGCAGCATGTTGAGCAGGGCCACTCTCTCCTTCCTGGTCACGAAGAGCCGGTAGTGGTGCTTCACGGTGATCCATGAAATCGCGTAGCGGCACCAGTAGGCGCGGCGCGGCGGACGCCAGCTCTGCGGTCCCTGGCCACCCTTGGCGATGTTGACGGAGTGGCTGACCACCAACAGTTCCGGGCGGGTGAGGTCGTTGGCGAAGGCGCGGCGCCGTGCCTGGCTCCATCTGCTGGCGCCCGAACGCCACGCGTACGCCAGCGGCACGACATGGTCGACGTCGACCTGCTTTTCGTTCTTCAGCCATTTGCCGTCGTACGGGCTGTACCAGCGGCCCTTGATCGGGTGGCAGGCCGCGTTCCTGCGTACGGCTCGGCCGTCGCGTGCCAGGACCACCTCTCGCGCGTCGCACCTGCCCTTGTGATGGGCCCATCGAGGCTGGAAGCGCCGGTGGCTGTAGCCGCGGATCGATAAGGGCTTGGCGACTTTCAGCTGGGCCAGCATGCGGCGGGCCAGTGCGGCGGCATCGGTGCGCTCGCGCGTGCCGGCCGACGCCCGTGGGATGTCGATGATCGGGACGACCAGGAGAGTCAGTACGGCGAGCTGGACCGCCCGTCTCAGGAAGATCATGGTTCTGCCATACCCCGCTGACCGCGCCCATAGCCGCCTGGTGCTGACACCAGAGGACCTTGCTGGTCCCGCGGGGGTCGGCCATGCTGAGGGCTGGGCTGCACCCTTGAGGCATGAGGAGCGAGCATGGGCTCCAATCCGTGGTACATCGTCGGTCTGGACAATGGCGGCACCACGAACAACGCCACCGTCCTCGACTCCTCCGGGCACTACCTCGTGCCGGGCATGGCCGAATCGCCCAGCCACGTCCGCGAAGGACCCGGGGCGGCGCTGCAGGCGCTCACCACGGCCCTGGAGCAGGTGCTGGAGGTCACCGGCGTACGAAGATCGGCCGTGGCGGGCATCGGCTTGGACACGCCGGGGCCGGCGAGCGCCGACGGAGTGATCTCGGCGCGCGGCTCGACGAACTTCATCCACCCAGAGTGGGGCGGGTTCGACATCCGGACGGCGCTCGAGGACAAGCTGGGGTTGCCGGTCGTGTACAGCAACGACGCCAATGCGGCGGCTCTCTACGCCCATCACGAGTACTTCGGTCCGGAGGCGATGCGGCGGTCGTCGGTCTCGGCGATCGTGGGCACCGGGCTGGGCGGCGCAGTCGTGGAGTCGGGGCACGTCGTCCGTGGCGCGTGCGGCATGGCCGGCGAGCTCGGCCACATCACCCTGCCGCCCGGCGGCCTGCTCGAGGACGGTCAGCCGCTCCCTGGGTGCAACTGTGGCAATGTCTGCGACGTCGAGAGCATCGCGTCGCTCACCGGGATCGAGCGGAACCTGCTGCCCCACTGGCTGACCCGCTTCACGGACCATCCCCTGGCCGCGGAGCCCCTCCCGTACGCGGCCAAGGCGCTCCGCTCGTACGCCGAACGCGACGACCCGATGGCGCTGGCGATCTTCGAGCAGCAGGCGAAGGCACTCGGGATGCTCTTCACCATGGCCTCCAACTTCACCGATCCGCACGCGTACTTCCTGGGCGGCGGTGTCGTGGCGGCCAGGCCCCGCTTCCGTGACTGGCTGCTGGAGCGGGTGCGCGAGCACACGGTGCTCCGCGTCGAGCAGCAGCGGGTCGCGGTGTTCGCCCTGGTCCCCGACCTGGACATGGCCGGGGCCCGAGGGGCGGCGATCGCGGCTCGCGACGTCTTGCGCCTCCGCGCCTCGGGAGACTAACGGCGGGCGAAGGCAGGCGCGTGTTCCGGACGGGGCCCGAAGCCCACCAACCGGGGAGGAATCTTGCGGAACCCCGGGATCACACGGGCGAGGAAGAGGAGGGACTTCGGCGGTCCGGACCGTTTGCCAGTGAACTGCGCCTCGAAGATGACCCGTTGCACCAGCCGCTGAGCCCCCTGAACGATCACGGTGGGGAGGTGCCTGCGCCGTTGCACGGCCGCCAGGTCCTTGAGGGTGACGGCGTGCCGGCGCAGGGGACCGGCCAGGATGGTGGCGGCGGCCACCGCGTCCTGGACGGCCAGGTTGATGCCCACTCCTCCGGCGGGCGACATGGCATGCGCGGCGTCGCCGATGAGCAGCAGCCCGTCGAGATACCAGCGCTTGAGCCGATTCAGCTTGACGTCGAGCATGAAGACCTCGTCCATGCTCTGGAGCCGGTCCACCCGGTCGGCGAAGTCCGGCCGCAGGCCCGCGATGCGCTCGCGGAACCGCTCCACTCCCTCGGCCCGCAGCCGCGCGTCGGAGCCCTTGGCGGTGAGGTACGCCAGCTGGTAGTAGTCCTCGCGGGTCAGGGCGATCAGTGCCTCGGCCCCCCGCGCGACCGGCGTGATGCCGGCGGGCACGCCCGCCTCGCGGTCGAATCTGGGAAGGCGGAACCACCACACGTCGAAGGGCACACGAAACTCCTTGGGCACCAGACCCGCGTCCCGGCGCAGCGTGGAGTGCCTGCCGTCGCACGCGACCGTCAGCTCGGCGCGGATCTCCCCTTCCCGGCCGTCCGCCGTGCGATACCTGACCCCGACGACCTTGCCGCGCTCTCTCAGCAGTGCGGTCGCCGCCGTGTTCATGCGCAGGGCGAAGCCGGGCTCCTCCCCGGCCGCCTTGGCGATGAACGAGAGCAGGTCCCATTGGGGCACCATCGCGATGTAGTTATAGGGCGCCGGCAGCGCCTCGAAGTCGCCCAGGGTGGCCACGCTCCCGTCGGAGACGGGGAACGCCACCTTGGTCAGGCGGCTCTGCGGCAGGGCGCGGAAGCCTTCGCCGAGGCCGAGCTCGTCCATGAGCCGGACGGTGGAGGGGTGCACGGTGTCACCCCGGAAGTCCCGCAGGAAATCGCCGTGCTTCTCCAGCACGATGACGTCGATGCCCGCCCTGGCCAGCAACAGGCCCAGCATCATGCCCGCCGGGCCGCCGCCGCACACCAGGGCGCCGGTGTTCTCAACCATGATGACCGTCCCTTCCGTGCACACCTCTGCCCACTAGCATGCTCTCCTACGCCCAGGAATTCATCATGGGATGAAAAGAATGGCGGCACGGACACGTTCCGCGCCCCCGTCTGAGGATCATGTCCTCCTCAGACCTTCCCGGTCCCGGAGCCCCTTCCAGGCGGAAGGTGTGCCGGTCGCCGGTGGCCACGGTGGCCGCGGCGAGGGTGATCGGCAGTTTTTGTCGCAGCCGTTCCCCATGCTGCGAGCGATGGCGGAAAGTACCGTGGTGATCATGAGCGACACTGTCGTAGCGGACTTCTGGTTCGATCCGTCCTGCCCGTACACCTGGCTCACGTCCCGATGGCTCGTGGAGGTCGGCCGGGTGCGTCCGGTCGAGGTGCGCTGGCATGTCATGAGCCTGTCGGTGCTCAACGAGGGGCGGGACGACGATCCCGAAGGGGATCCCGAGGGCTACCTGTGGGTGCCGGCCCGCATCTGCGCGGTCGTGCAACACGATCACGGGCAGGAGGCGCTGGGGAGGTTGTACACAGCCCTGTGGACCACCGGCTCCGGTGACTGGATCGGGGACCTGCGCGAGGCGCTGGCCACGGCCGGGCTGCCGGTGGAGTTGGCCGAGGCCGGCTTGTCCACCGAGTACGACGACCTCGTACGGGCGTCGCACAGCGAGGGCGTCGGACTGATCGGCGATCACGTGGGCACGCCGATCATCAGCGTGGACGGCGGGCGGGTGGTGTTCTTCGGGCCGGTGGTGTCCCGAGTGCCCCGAGACGAGGCGGCGGGGCGGCTCTGGGACGGGACGTTGCTGGTGGCCGGCACACCGGGCTTCCACGAACTCAAGGGCCGGCCACACGAGGAGCCCCTGCTGGAACGCGACCATGCTTGATAAATTTGGCATCGAGTGGGGTGGCGGCGGCGCTCGGCGGGGCCGGGATCATGTTGCTGATCCACGCCACCGATGCCGGCGCGGCGTTCTTCGACGAGCGGGCCGGGATCGACTGGAACGTGATCTTCCTGCTGCTCGGCATGATGGTCATCGTCGGCGTGCTCAAGCAGACCGGCGTCTTCGAGTTTCTCGCCATCTGGGCGGCCAAGCGGGCCAGGGGCAGGCCGTTCCGGCTCATGGCGCTGCTGATCGTGATCACGGCGTCCGCGTCGGCGCTGCTGGACAACGTGACGACCGTGCTGCTGATCGCGCCGGTGACGTTGCTGGTGTGCGAGCGGCTCGCCCTTCCCGTGGCGCCGTTCCTGATCGCCGAGGCCATGGCGTCCAACATCGGCGGCGCCTCCACGTTGATCGGCGACCCGCCGAACATCATCATCGCCAGCCGGGGCGGGCTGACGTTCAACGACTTCCTCGTGCACATGGCGCCGCTGATCATCGTGCTGGTCGCGGTGTTCGTCGGGCTGTGCCGGTGGTTGTTCAGGAAGTCGTTCAGGTACGACCCCGACCTGGCCGCGGAGACCATGACGTTGAACGAGCGGGAGGCCATGCCCGCAACGGCACCCCGATCAGCTTCTGGCAGTTCACCAAATACGGGATCGTGGTGACGTTGGTGACCGTGGCGCTGGCGACGCCGTACCTGTGGCTGCGTTACCTCACCTGAGCGGCAACGCGCCCTCCGGCTCCTGGCGCGGGCCGAAGATGCGGCGCTCGCTCTCGTCGATGCGCACGTCGTTGATGCTCGCCTCCCTGCGCCGCATCAGACCGGACTCGTCGAATTCCCACTGCTCGTTGCCGTAGCTGCGCCACCACTGCCCGGAGGCGTCGCGGGACTCGTACTGGAAGCGGACCGCGATGCGGTCGCCCAGCACCGCCCAGAGCTCCTTCCGCAGCGCGTAATCCAGCTCCCTGGCCCATTTGCGGCGCAGGAACTCCCTGATCTCGTCGCGGCCCGTCAGGAACGCGTCGCGGTTGCGCCAGACGGAGTCCTCGGTGTACGCCAGCGCGACGCGGTCCGGGTCGCACGTGTTCCAGGCGTCCTCGGCGGCCTGGACCTTGATGCGGGCGGTCTCCTCGGTGAACGGAGGGACGGGCGGGCGGATCATGGAGCCTCCTCGGCAGGTGGAGAACGAGCGTCACACAAGCGGCTCTACCCGTGTTACCCGTCAAGGAGGCGCTGATCGTGGCGTGCCCGAAGCGGCGACCCGGGTGGCCGCCCGGGCCGCCCCACTCACAGCAGCTTGTCGATGGTGATGGGCAGATCCACGATGCGTTTGCCGGTGGCGTGGCGGACGGCGTTCGCGACGGCGGCCCCGACCCCGGTGATGCTGACCTCGCCCACGCCGACCAGTCCCAGCGGCATGGTGGGGTCCGGCTCGTCCAGGCAGTGAACGTCGATGTGCGGGATGTCGGCGTGCACGGGCACGTGGTACTCGGCCAGGCCGGCATTCATGATCCGGCCGGTGCGGGGATCCACCTGCGTCTCTTCCGTCAGCGCCAGGCCGATGCCCATGACGATGCCGCCACGCAGCTGCGAAGCCGTCGTCTTGACGTTGATCACCCGGCCGACGTCGAACACGCCGAGCCAGCGCGACACCCGCACCTCGCCCGTGTCCGGGTCCACCCGCACCTCGCAGAACTGCGCCCCGCACGCCGCCTTCACCCAGCGCCTGCGCTCGCGCAGCATCCCCACCATGCCCAACGCGCCCGACTTGATCGCGGCCTCCAGGTGATCGCGGCCCGCGCGAGCCAGGATCTCCGCGTACGTCTCGCCGCTCGCGCCATGGTGGAGTCCGCCGTCCCGGGCCTCCAGCTCGTCCAGGCGGCGACCCCGCAGCGGCGAGTCCGCCGCGCGGCGCGCCAGGGCGAGTGCGGACTGCTTCAGCTTGCGGCAGGCGGCCAGCAGGCTCTCCGCCACGCTCGCGGTCTGCATCGACCCTCCCGCCATGGCGCCCAGCGGCAGGTCGGAGTCGTCATACCGGACCCGGACCGCCTCCAGCGGCACCCCCAGCTCGTCGGCGGCGATCTGCGCCTGCACGGTGGCCGCGCCCACGCCGATCTCGTGCATGGCGCAGCGCACCTCGACCCCGCCGTCCGCGGACAGCCGCACGGTGACGCTGGCCGGCAGCTTCCACGACGGGTGGTACGCGCTGGCGACCCCCATGCCGACCAGCCACCGCCCGTCGCGCATGGCGCCGGGCCGCGGATCCCGCTCCCGCCACCCGAACCGCTCGGCTCCCACCGCGTACGCCTCCCGCAGCAGCCGGCGCGCGAACCTCTTGCCGTCCACCGGATTGCGCTCGGGCTCGTTGCGCATCCGCAGCTCGATCGGGTCCATGCCGAGCTCCCAGGCCAGCTCGTCCATGGCCGACTCCAGGGCGAAGGTGCCGATGGACTCGCCGGGGGCTCGCATGCTGGTGTTGGCCAGCAGGTCGAGCTGGACGAGGTGCTGGCGCAGATGGATGTTCGGGGCCGCGTACAGGTGCCGGGAGGCCGAGGTGATCTGCTCCGGCGTGCCGCCGATCCGTCCCGTCCTGGACACGCTGGTGTGGATGAGGGCGGTCAGCCTGCCGTCCGCGTCCGCGCCCAGGGCGACCCGCTGCGTGCTGGCGGTGCGGCCGCCGACCGTGTGGTTGACGCCGGCGCGGGTGAGTGCCAGCCGCACCGGCCGGCCGGTCGCCCGCGCGGCCAGCACGGCGAGCAGCGTCCCCGCCCACACCATGCCCTTGCCGCCGAAGCCGCCGCCCACGAACGGGGACACCACCCGGATGTTCCGCTCGGGCACCCCGAATCGTTTGGCAAGGTGCTTGCGCAGCCACCCGAAGTTCTGTGTGCCCTCGTGCACGGTCAACCGGTCGCCGTCCCAAACGGCGATGGTCGCGTGCGGCTCGAGCGCGTTGTGGTTGTGCGGCGGCGTGGTGAAGCGCAGATCCACCGACGCCTGGGCGGTCGCCAGCGCGGCGTGCGCGTCGCCCTTGTCGGCACTGGTCTCGGCCAGCATGCTGCTCTTCTGCGGCGCGGCGTTCGGCTCCTCGGCCGCGAAGTCCACCACGGCAGGCAGCTCCTGGTACGCGGGCCGCACCAGCGCCGCGGCATGCCGCGCGACCTCGGAGGTCTCGGCGACCACGACCGCGACCGGCTGGCCGTTCCAGTGCACCTCGTCGGTGGCCAGGTAGTTGACCGACGTGCCGGACGCCATCGTGCTGATGTCCAGCAGGCTGACCTTGGGCGCGGGCTTCATGGCGGGCGCGTTCTCATGGGTGAGGATCTCGATCACGCCGGGGACGGCGCGGGCGGCCGCGGTGTCCATGGCGGTGATGCGGCCCCGGGCGATCGTCGCGTGCACGAGAGCGGCGTAGGCGAGGTCCGGGTAGTGGTGCTCGGCCGCGTAGCGGGCCTCGCCGGTGGTCTTGGCCGGGCCGTCGAGCCGGTCGACGGGCCGGCCGACGTATTTTTCCGGCGCCCTGATGTCAGTAGTGGTCATGCGGCTTCCCCCTCGATGATCAGCTCGCGCAGCGTGGCCGTGATCGTGGCCCGGGCCAGACCGCTCTTGAACGCGTTCCCCGGCCGCGCGGTGGCGGGCGCCAGCTCGGCGTCGGCCGCCTGCCGGAACGCCTCCTCGGTCGCGGGCCCGCCGAGCAGGAGACGCTCCGCCTCGCGGGCCCGCCACGGCTTGGGCGCGACGCCGCCGAGCGCCAGGCGGACCGCGGCCACGGTCCCGTCCCGCACCTCCAGCGCCGCGGCCACGGAGACCAGGGCGAACGCGTACGACGCCCGGTCGCGGACCTTGCGGTAACGCGAGGGGGCCGGTGATGGCGGCAGCTCGACGGCGGTGATCAGCTCGTCTGCGGCCAGCGTGGTCTCGACGTGCGGCGTGTCGCCCGGCAGCACGTGGAAGTCCACCAGCGGGATGCGCCTGGTGCCGCGCACGCTCCGCACCTCGACCACGGCGTCCAGCGCGGCCAGCGCCACGCACATGTCCGACGGATGCGTGGCGATGCAGCTGTCGCTCACGCCGAGGATCGCGTGGGAGCGGGTGAATCCCCCGATGGCGTCGCATCCGGCGCCCGGCTCGCGTTTGTTGCACGCCGCGGCCAGGTCGTAGAAGTAGGGGCAGCGGGTGCGCTGCAGCAGGTTGCCGCCCACGGTCGCCATGTTGCGCAGCTGGGCCGAGGCGCCGGCCAGGATCGCCTGCGACAACACCGGATAGCTGGTCCTGACCCGCGGGTGGGCGGCCAGGACGCTGTTGCGGACCAGCGCGCCGATCCGCAGCCCGCCGCCGGGCAGTTCGTGCACCTCGTCGAGCGGCAGGCCGGTGACGTCCACGACCGTGTGCGGGCGCTCGATGCCCTCGCGCATGAGGTCGACCAGGTTGGTGCCGCCGCCCAGGAACTTGGCTCCGGGTTCGGTGGCGACCGCCTGGACGGCCTCGGCCACGTCGGCGGGCTTGACGTACGCGAAGGGCCTCATCGCGCGACCTCCTTGATCGCCTCGACGATGCCGTTGTACGCGCCGCAGCGGCACAGGTTGCCGCTCATCCGCTCCCTGATCTCGGCGTCGGTCAGCGCGGCGGGGTCCTCGGCCTCGTTCAGCATGCCGATCGCCGAGCAGATCTGGCCCGAGGTGCAGTAGCCGCACTGGAACCCGTCGTGGCGGACGAACGCCTCCTGCAACGGGTGCGGGGTCACGCCCTCGATCGTGGTGATCTCCTTGTCCGCGTACTGCACGGCCAGAGCCAGGCAGGCGTTGATCCGCACACCGTCGGCGAGGACCGTGCACGCGCCGCAGGCGCCCTGGTCGCAGCCCTTCTTGGGGCCGGTCACGCCCAGGCGCTCGCGGAGCGCGTCGAGCAGGCTGACCCACGGCTCGACGTCGAGCTTCTCGTCCGTGCCGTTCACTCGCATCCGTATCTCGGTCACGAATCAGGACGCTAACAGAACAGCGTACTCTTAACAAGTGAACGGTGTTCTTTTAAATGGACCCGTATCCTGGCATCGCCATGACATTCCTCCGGGCCAGGCGGCCAGAGCACAAGCAGCAGCGGCGTGAGGCGATCCTCGACGCGGCGCGCGAGCTCGCCATGGCCTCGGGTGTGCGGAACGTCAGCCTGGGCGCGGTCGCGGAGGCCGTCGGCCTGGCGAAGTCCAACATCATGCGCTACTTCGGGACCCGGGAGGAGATCTATCTCCAGCTCGCGGTCGACGAGTGGCAACACTGGGCCGAGGCGGCCACCGGACGGCTGCGGGCGGCCACCGGCATGCCCGAGGTCGTGACGGCGCTGGCGGAGACGCTGACCGCCCGGCCGCTCTTCTGCGACCTGCTCAGCCACACGGCGATCAGTCTGGAACACAACGTCTCGGTCGAGGCGGCACACACGTTCAAGCGGGCCGTCATGGGCGTGCTCGCCGAGGTCACCACACAGGTCGCCCACGCGACGGACCTGGCCGAGGGCGAGGCACGCGAACTCGTCATGGCGGCCGCCGGCCTGGCCGGCATGCTCTATCCCGCCGCCAATCCCTCTCCCACGCTGACCGAGGTCTACGCCCGGGACCCCGAGCTCGCGGTCATGTGCCCGGAGATGCTGCCCACGCTCGTCCGCGTGCTCAGCGCGCTGGCCGCCGGCCTGCCGACGCTGCGGTGAAACTTTCACCCCGATCCAGGCATTCTCCCGAGCCCGCCCCTTGATTCCTGTACATCGGAGCCGATTGAGCAGAGCGTGTACCTAACCGGTTAATCCCGAGAGAAGGGCACACCTCATGAGCAAACGACTCGGGCTCGCGGCGGCGTTCCTGTCGCTCCTCGTCTCGATGTTGCTGATCCCGGCTCCCGCGCACGCCGCGGTCGGGCTCCGGGTCAGCGGCGCCAGGATCGTGGAGGCCAACGGGAACGCCTTCGTGATGCGCGGCGTCAGTCACGCGCACACCTGGTACACGAACCAGACGAGCTCCTTCGCCGCCATCAAGTCCCTGCGCGCCAACACGGTACGCGTGGTGCTGAGCGGCGGCCGCTGGCCGGCCAACGGGGCCTCCGACGTGGCCAACGTCGTCTCACTGTGTCGGCAAAACCGGTTAATATGCGTGCTCGAAAACCACGACACCACCGGGTACGGCGAGCAGAGCGGCGCGTACACGCTCGACCAGGCGGTCACGTACTGGAACAGCGTCAGGAGCGCGCTCACCGGCACCGAGGACTTCATCGTCATCAACATCGGCAACGAGCCCTACGGCAACAACAACGTCTCCGCCTGGACGAGCGCGACCACCAGCGCCATCAGCCGGATGCGCAGCCTGGGGTTCCAGCACCTGCTGATGGTGGACGCACCCAACTGGGGGCAGGACTGGCAGTTCACGATGCGCGACAACGCCCAGGCGGTCTTCAACGCCGACGCGCAGCGCAACACGGTCTTCTCGGTCCACATGTACGGGGTCTTCGACACGGCCGCGGAGATCACCGCGTACCTCGACGCGTTCCGGACCGCCGGGCTGCCGCTGGTGATCGGCGAGTTCGGGCACAACCACTCCGACGGCAACCCCGACGAGGACACGATCATGGCGCAGGCGCAGCAGCGCGGGGTCGGATACATCGGCTGGTCGTGGAGCGGCAACAGCGGCGGCGTCGAGTACCTCGACATGGTCACCAACTTCAATCCGTCCCAGCTGACCTCGTGGGGCCAGCGCATCTTCAACGGCGCCAACGGCATCGGGCAGACCTCGCGCGAGGCCACGTACTTCGGCGGCGGCAGCACCGACACCACCCCGCCGACGACACCAGGCACGCCGTCGGCCTCCAACGTGACCTCCGGCGGCGCCAGCCTGACCTGGGCCGCCTCCACGGACTCCGGCGGGTCGGGACTGGCCGGCTACCAGGTCTACCGCGAGCAGGGCGCCAACGACACGCTCCTCGGGCAGAGCGCCACCAACTCGATCACGCTGACCGGGCTGAGCGCCTCCACCCAATACCAGGTGTACGTACGGGCGCGTGACGGCGCGAACAACCTGTCCGGCAACTCCCCCACCACGACGTTCACGACCTCCTCAGGCGGCGGGACCGGTAGCTGCTCGGCCGTGGGCACCGTGCAGAGCCAGTGGAGCACCGGCTACGTCGTCCAGGTCACCGTCACCAACACCGGCTCCGTGCCCATCAACGGCTGGACGGTCACGTTCCCGGTGCCTGACGGCCACACGATCATCGGAGGCTGGAACACCCAGATGGCCATCAGCGGGCAGGTCGCCACGGCTCGCAGCGTGTCCTACAACGGCCCCCTGGCCCCGGGCGCCTCGGCGAACTTCGGCTTCCAGGCCAGCCGCCCCGGCGGCGACAGCGCGCTCCCCGGTCCCTACACCTGCACCCCGTCCTGACCCACCCTCGTGTCCTCGCCGCGCCTCGCCGGCCGGCGAGGGCACGACGGTGTCCCAGCTGTTCAGGTCAACGCCTGGGACGGCGCGCTCAGGAGGGGGAGCATGACCTCGACGCGGGTGCCCGCGCCGGGCTCGGCGGCGACCACGCAGATGCCGCCCAGCTCGGCCGCCCGCTCGCGCATCGACCCGAGGCCCACGCCCGCGCGGTACGACTCGGGCAGCCCCTTGCCGTCGTCGATGATCAGCACGCGGAGCACCGACGTCTCCCGCTGGACGGCGATCCGGGCGAGCGACGCGTCGGCGTGCTTGCGGATATTGGTCAGGGCCTCCTGGACGATCCGGTAGACCGCCACCTCGACGGCCGCGGGCAGGTCCCGCATGTTGCCCTCGACCGCCACCTCGACCTCGGTGTCCGGCGACGACTGCCCGGCCAGCTCCCGGACGGCCCTGGCCAGGCCCAGGTCGTCGAGCGCGGGTGGGCGCAGGCCGTACACGAGCTCGCGGATGTCCCCCGTGACCGCGCTCATCCCGGTGTGCAGCTCCTGGAGCAGCTCGTCGGCCGCCTCCGGTGACCTCTTCAGGCTGAGCCTGGCCATGTTGATGGTCATGGCCATGGCGGAGAGGGTCTGGCCGAGCCCGTCGTGCAGGTCGCGGCGCAGGCGGCGGCGCTCCTCCTCCCTGGTGGTGAGGATGCGCTCGCGGGAGCGTTGCAGGTCGGCGGCCATGCGGACGGCGTGGGCGACGTCGGCGGCGTACGGGGACAGCGTGGCCAGGACCCGCTCGTTGTGCGCGGCGGGAAAACGGCGCGGCCCCGCCGGCGGTCCGACGAGCAGGCGGCCGACGCGCTCCCCGTGCCACACCAGCGGCACCTCGCGCGGGTCGTCGCCCACCCGGCCGTTCTCGACGTAGCGGGGCTCGCCGTCGGCCACCTCGACGGCCACGCCCTCGACCGCCAGCCCATCGCGCAGCACGCTCACCACCGAGGTCAGCGCCTTGGCCGGGTCGCCGCGGCGCACGGCCTGGGTGAGGCGCTCGGCGAGCACGCCGGGGTCGCCGACGGCGCCGTACAGGAGCCGGTCCACGGCCCGCTGCAGCGCCCGCCGCAGCGGCTGGAAGAACGCGCCCGCGAACAATGCGGCGGCGACCCCGGCCACCTGGCCGTAGCCGGAGACCAGCACGCTCGACAACGTGCTGACGGCGAAGTAGACCGCGCTGACCACGGCCACCAGCCCGGCGGCCACGAAGGCGCGGCTGATCACCGTGTCGATGCCGTAGAGCCGGTAACGCATCACCGAGAACGCGACCGCGACCGGGATGAGCGCGGCCCAGAGGATCGCCGGCCACATCAGGTCCTGGTTGAACGCGGCGGCGACCAGGAACACGATGTACCCGGAGAACGCCAGCAGCGGCCACCCGATCTGCCGCCTGGTGACCGGGTCTGCGTGCCGCATCCGCGACGCCAGCGACAGCGCCGCCAGCGCCATCGAGGTGTAGATGCCCGTCCAGGCGACCACCGAGACCGTCCCCTGGTACGGGGCGAACTCGGCGATCTGCAGCGGATTGGGGATGACGGCCGGGAACGGGTAACCCTCAAGGGACGGGGGCACGCGGAACGTCGCGCGCAGGAAGTCGGTGATGATGGAGGCGGAGCCGAGCACCAGAACGATCCGCCAGCGCTTGGAGGGCAGGCGGCCGTCCGGCGAGTGCAGGGGCAGCACCATGGTGAGCAGCACGCCGCACACCGCCCAGCCGGTGTTCACGGGAAGGCGCAGGTAACCCGCGGTGAGGAGGTCTCCGTGGGCGGCGGCGCGGAACATCAGGGCGTTGGAGAAGTCGCTGACGCCGGCGGCGAGGCCGCCCACGCACATGAGCCACGCCATGTTCAGCCGCGGACGCTGGAAGATCAGGAAGGCGCCGACCGCGGGGAACGTCAGCGCGGCGGCCGTCTGGGGCGACACGGTCCTGGGCGGGATCCACGCGGCGGGCAGCCGGCTCCAGATGATGACCGCGGAGACGGTGAGGATCGGAGACAGGACCGCCATGACGACGGCCGCGACTCGCGCGGCCTTCCCCTTACCGGAAAGTTCGCGAGCTCCGGCCATCGTGTTAGTCCGCCCTCTCCGGTCCCGAGCGCTGTCCTGGCCCCGCGAACATGGCGGGGCCAGGACAGAATAGGCGCTACTGGACCGTGACGGTGGCCTTCGCGGTGAGGGTCGTTCCCTGAACCTGGCCGGCCACGGTGAACGTGCCCGGCTGGGCGTACCGGTCAGGGCTGATGGCCTCCCAGGTGACGGCGACCGAGCTGTCCTTCGACCCGTCGTTGTACGTCGCCACGACCGTCCCGGGCATCGTGGGCGCCACCCCGGCCCGGGTCGTGACCGCCTCCTCGGCGATCGAGGTGATGGTCACGGCCGCGGTGGTGCGGACGTACACCGTGGCCTGGACGGGCTGGCGCACGCCCTCGGCGAGCCCGGAGACGGTGAAGCTGGTGCCGCCGGTCTTCACCTGGTCGGGCGTCACCTGCTGCCAGGTGACGGCGGCCGTGCTGCGGGCGCCGTCCGTGTACAGGGTCTCCACGGTGGCCGGCAGGTTGGGCAGCGTGTCGACCAGGGTGGGGACGTGCACGGGGCGTACGGAGTCCGGCGGGACCTCGTACACCTTGGTCTCCAGCAACCCGACCGACGCCCCGCCGGCCTCCAGTTGGACCCGCAGCCGTGAGGTGCTGACGGTGTCGAAGGAGACGGTGTTGTAGGCGTCGATCGCCTTCGGGTAGGAGGCGACGCCGGTGACATCCTCGAAGGAGTCCCCGTCCCACTGCTGGATCTTCCACGAGGCGGGCAGGCGCACGCCGCCGTCGTCGTCGAAGAAGTACACGTCGGCCTTGTTCACCCGCACCCGCGACGGCCATTCGAGCTGCACCCACTGCGTGCCCTGCTGCGGCCAGGTGCCCCAGCGCGGGTTGGCGCCGTCGTTGGAGCGCGGTGGATCGATGCCGTCGTTGATCGCGGTGACCCGCTCCCACGGCGAGGTGTAGGAAGCGGTGGGCGTGGCCCTGGGCGCCACGTTCACCTGCGCGGCCTGGGCCGTGGCGGCGACGGTCACGGTCGTGGAGGCGCTCTTCTCGCCGTCCGCGGCGGTGAGCTTCAGCCGGTACGTGCCCTCCTCCGAGAACGAGACGACCGTGCTCGTGCCCGTCGGGTCGGTGAAGAACGCCTCACCGGGCCCGTCGACCTTGGTCCACTGAGTGGTGAGCGTGCCCGACGGCCGCGCGTCGTCCTTGGCCACCGCGTCGATCCTGGCCTGGCCCGGGCGGCTGAAGGTGGGATCGACCACGGCCGCCACGTACGGGGCCCGGTTGGTGACCGAGCCGGCGTCCATGCCCGTCCGGTACGCCTGGACCTCCTTCAGACCCGTGGCGTAGCCGGGCCGGTGCGTGACCAGAACGCGTAGCTTCTGCGCCGTGATGGCCGGGAAGCGCACCTCGTTGAGGTTCGCCCGCGGGTAGACCGGTTTCTTCGCCTGCCTCGGCACGTCCTTCCAGGTGTCGCCGTCCTGGTACTGCACCGAGTAGAAGGCGGGCTCGCTGTACCCGGCCGCCTTGCGGTCGTTGGAGAAGTACAGCTTGACCTGGTCGACCGTCTGGGCCGAGCCGAGGTCCACCTCCAGCCAGTCCTGGCTCTTGCCTGAGCCCTTGCTTCCCCAGTACGGCTCGTTGATCGTGAACCCGTCCACCGCGCCGGCGGGGTCGCCGTGGGAGGCGGTGGCGGACTTGACCAGGTTGGGGCGGGTGGAGCGCAGATCCACGCCGGCCTTCTGGAACAGGTCCTCGACCCGGTCGCCTTCGAGCTCGACCTGGACGGGGGCCTTCATCCCTGCGGCCTTCTCGGCGTGCACCACGGTGCCGCCCTCGACCTGGCCGGTCTTCGGGTCCCACACCGCGTGCTCGAGACCGGACAGGGTGACCTTGCGCTTGCCGTCGATGAGGATCGAGTACCCCTCGGGCACGCCGGCGTAGTGCGTGGTCCCGTCACCCGGCTTGTCCCACACGATGGTCAGGTCGTTGCCCCGGTAGTTGATGCCGTTGACGGTGAAGTGGTCCCAGCCGATGTCCACCGGCCAGAGCTCGACCTTGCCGTCCGACCGCGGGCGCAGACCCATGACGTCCTCGATGACGGTCCAGTTGCTGCTGCCCAGGATCGTGTGGTGGATCCAGGAGCGGTAGCCGATGGTCTTGGTGGCCTGGTCCCAATTGGCCCAGAACTCGTTGGCGTCGGGGTAGCGGGTGTCCCCGCCGACGTACTGCGACCAGGCGTTCCAGTAGAGCAGCTGCTTGTACTGGTCGGCCGTGATGTACGGCGTCTGGTACTGCCGCATCGCCTTGGAGAAGAACGCGAAGTTCCGGGTCGAGTTGATCTGCGAGAAGTTGTTCGAGCCAGGGATCCCGGCCTCGGCCGCCTCGGCCTTGTCCTTCTGGTTGGCGGTGTACGCCGGGAAGATCGGATATTCGGCGGGGTCAGCCCACAACCGCAGCGCCTCCCGATATTTCGGGTCATCTGTCGGCACGAGACCGGTCGCGTACGGGATGTAGTTGTTCGACTCCTTCCACGGGATCAGGTTGCCCGTCTGGAGGTCGCGGTGCTTGAACAACTTGTTCTGCTCGTCCCACAGCAGGGTGAGGATCCCGTTGCGAACCTTGTCGGCCACGCCGCGCATCTCGGTGGCCTTCGCCCGGTCACCCGACAGCTCGTACGCCTGCGCCGCCGCCATCGCGTTCGCGTAGACGTACGCGCCTTCGAGCCGCTCGTTCGCCCGGTCGTAGTAGTGGAACGACACCGCGTCGGCGTCGTTGCCGGTCATGGCCTCCCAGTCGTACTCGATGACGCCGTTCTTGTTGGAGTCGTAGGCGTCGAGCTGCCCGTAGACGTCCTTCTCGGCGTACCGGGCGAGGTTCCGCAGGATCTGCGGCTGCCCGCCGTGGATCTGGTAGCTCTCCAGGGCCGCCGCCGAGATGTACTGCGTGTAGCTGTTCGACCAGTTCTCCGGGTCGCCCGGGTTGTCGGTGTACTTGGAGTTGCGCGACACCTCGCCCGCCGACACCCACGGCCCGTACGAGTAGATCGGGTTGCGCAGGTACTTCAGGTCCTGGACGAACATCGGCACGGTCAGCACGATCGCGTTGTTGTAGCCCAGCGCGCCCTCCACCGACGTCGGGAACTGGTAGTCGTTCCCGGGGATGTCGGCGTCGAGGAAGTTGAAGCGCATGAGCCACCAGCGGTAGTACACGAACTTCTTGATGTTCTCGTCGGGCACGTCGATGTAGGGGACGTTCTCCGCCCACCATGCGTTGTAGTCCTGCAGCTGCCGCCGTAGCGCCTGCTCCGGCGAGCGGCCCTTGTAGCCGTCGTACTCCGCCCGCGACCCGGCGAGCTCCTCGGTGACGAAGCCCATCTGGACCTTGGTCCGCACGGTCTTGCCCGGCGCGACCGTGACGGCGCCCTTGAGCGCGCCGTCCGCGACCTTCAGCCCGTCACCGCTGAGCCTCGGGAAGATCGTGGTCAGCTTGTTCTTGGCGAACACCGCGCCGGTCAGCTCCCGGTCGCCGTCGGCCGCCTTGGTGTAGGGCGAGGTGACCGTGATCGGGACCGACGTCGCCGCCGACCCCGTGTTGGTGATCTCCAACGTCGTCACGGCCACGTTCTCGTGCGTGATGAACTTCTTCACGCCGACCGACAGCCCGTCCCCGGCGTACTGGCCGCTCCAGTGGCTGGGCATCTGCAGCCGCTTGGACACGTCCTCGCTCAGGTCGGTCCCGAACGAGATCGTGTACGCGTCCCGGTTGTCGATGCTCTCCCAGTAGGCGGCGTACCCGCCGAACCCGATCTTCCTGGGATCATGCTCCTTCATGAACAGCGCCCGCCCGCGCGTCATCAACCACGGGCCTGCCGGGTCGTCGCCCGGCCGGGCCAGCATGCGGTCGATCCAGTACGAGTCGCCGCCCTTCTCCTTCTTGTAGATCTCCTCCATCATCTTGCGCGGGTGGTAGCCGACCGGCTCGTCGGGCACGGGGTCGGCACCCGTGAACACCGGCATGCCGAGGTCATCCACCGCTACCGCCGCGGAAGGTAACGCGACAAGGGACGCTGTGAGCGCTAACACGGCTAAGAGACGCATGTGCATACTCCAGAGGGTTCAGATAGGCAGCCATACACGCATGGTCGCGGGACCCCGGTTGCCCCACCGGTGGTAAGGGATGAGCCGCAGCCGCACGTCCGAGGCGTCCATGCGGTCGTTCCGCGCCGGCGAGTAGGGCCAGCCGTCGCCGTCGCTGTCGCCGAGCGCCGCCTCGACCTCGAGCTCGACCACGCCGTTCGCCGCGTGCTCCGCGGGTGGCTGGACCCGCACGGCCAGCTCGGCCAGCGGCGGCTCGTCGCCCACGGACTCGGCGCAGTAAACGAGCGGACCCCGCTCGACCGCCGCGCACCCCCGAAGCGCGTCGATCTTGCTGTTGGGGAACGTCCACCGCGGCGGCATCGGCAGCTCCAGCCGGAGCTCGTCACCCGCCCGCCAGGGGCCGTCGGCGACCGCGTACCCCGGGGTCACCTCGCGGACCGTCCCGCCGTGCGCGAGCCTCGCGTCCGACGCCCAGGCCGGGACGCGCAGCTTGATCCGCCCGTCGCCGTCCTCCAGCACCCGGACCGTCACCGCTCCGTCCCACGGGTAGCCGGTCTCCACCCGCACCGCCAGCCCGCCGCTCCGGATCTCCGACGGCGTGAAGTGGTGGATCTGCAGACCGTCCGCCGCGGTCGTGGCCATGTAGGCGGGCAGGGAGGCCAGTGTGCGGGCGATGTTGTTCGGGCAGCAGGACACGTCGAACCAGGGCGAGCGCAACCCGCCCTCGGCGGCGTGGTTCACGCCTTCGAGCGGCACCGCGGGCACCCGTACCTGCAGCGGGTTGGCGTAGAAGAACGTCCGGCCGTCCAGCGCCACGCCGGTGGCGAGCATGTTGTACAGGGTGCGCTCGGCCAGGTCGGCGTAGCGGGCGTCGCCGGTGGCCAGCAGCAGCCGGTGCGCCAGCATGATGGACGCGATGCTCGCGCAGGTCTCGTTGTAGGCGCGGTCCGGCGGCAGCTCGTAGTCGTCGCCGAACGACTCGTCGATGTGCCGCGACCCCATGCCGCCGGTCAGGTGCGTACGCCGGGCGATCGTCCGCTCCCACTGCGCCTCGACCGCTTTCAGCAGCTCCTGGTCGCCGGTCTCGACGGCCACGTCCACCACGCCGGAGGCGAGGTAGAGCGCCCGTACGGCGTGCCCGCGGAACACCTGCGCCTGGCGGACCGGCACGTCGTCCTGGAAATAGCCGCGGCCGAAGTGGATCTCGGCGAGCGCGGGCAGGCCGCGCCGCTCGACGAAGCGCTTGGCCATCTCCAGGTACCGCTCGGCCCCGGTCGCCCGGTAGAGCTCGACGAGCGCCATCTCGATCACGGGGTGACCGCAGGTCTCCGTGCCCTCCATGAAGCGGCGGCAGACGTGGTCGGCGGCCCGCACCGCCACCTGCGTCAGCCGGTCCTCGCCGTGCATGCGCAGCCTGGCCACCCCGGCCTGGATGAGGTGGCCGTAGCAGTAGAGCTCGTGGCCCCATTCGAAGTCGGTGTAGCGGCTGCCGGACCAGCGCGTGTTGATGTAGCCGTCGCCTTCCTGGGCCTGAGCAACGGTCTCGGCCAGCGCCGGCAGCCCCGGATGGTCGGCCCAGGCCATGGCCTCCAGCAGCTTGTAGATCTCCGAGTCGCTGAACTCCCGGCCCCTGCGGGGGCGCTCGCCCCGGAAGTTGCCGATCCAGCCCTCGCGTTCTTCCCATTCCTGGCAGTGGGCGATGGTGACCTCACGGTTGAGCGCCACCCGGTCGCCCCAGAAACCGGGCGAGAGGCGCACCGCGTCGAGGCCGAGTGGGGACAGGACGCCCGATGAGGGCAGGACGGGATTAGCCACGCAGAGCTCCTGACATGAATCCGCGCACGTAGTGGCGCTGCAACACGATGAAGAGGATGAGACAGGGGAAGGCCATGACCATGACGCCGGCCTGGAGCATGCCGTAGTCGATCGCACCGAACGTCTGCTGCGTCATGCTGACCACGGCCACCGGCAGGGTGAACGAGGCGCCGTCGTTGAGCAGGATGAGCGGCGCGAAGAAGTCGTTCCACGAGGCGAGGAACGCGAACAGGCCCACCGTGATCAGCGCGGGCCGCACGGCCTGCAGCAGGATCCTGGTGAAGGCGCGGAAGGTGCCGCAGCCGTCCACCAGCGCCGCCTCCTCCAGCTCGCGCGGCAGCGCCTCGAACGCGTTGCGCATCATGAACAGCGCGAAAGGCAGCTGGAACATCACGAACACCAGCGACAACCCGACCAGCGAGTTCTGCAGCCCGATGTAGCCGAGCAGCACGTAGAGCGGGATGAGGATCGTCGCGTACGGCACCATGAGAATCGCCAGCGTGGCCAGGAACAGCAGATTCTTGCCAGGGAAATCGAAACGGGCGAAACCGTAGCCGCCGAGCGCGGAGACGATCAGCGTGCCCGCCACGGTCATGACGGAGACCAGCAGGCTGTTGGTCGCGTACGTGCCGACGCCCTCACCGAACTGGGCCATCTCCAGGTAGTTGGCCGGCTCCTCCAGCGAGGCGTAGCCGCTCCACACCAACGGGAACAGGAACAGCACCGCCAGGGCGGACAACGTGAGGTAACGGCTCATCGCAGCCTCCGCATCATCACCGTGTTGAGCCCGACGAGGGCCACGAGCAGCACGACCGACAGCGCCGCGGCGCCGCCGAGGTCGAAGCGGAAGAACGCGTCGCGGTAGACGACCATGACCATGGAGACCGTGCTGTTGTCCGGGCCGCCGTTGGTGAAGACGAAGAACTGGTCGAAGGCCAGCAGCGAGCCCGTGATGCTGAGGATGAGCATCAGCGCCAGCGTCGGGCGCAGCAGCGGCAGCGTGATCTTGGTGAAGACCTGCCAGCGGTTGGCGCCGTCGCTCCGCGCGGCCTCGTACACCTCGGTCGGGATGGCCTGCAGGCCGGTCAGCAGGATCAGCATGTTGAACCCGGCGAAGCGCCAGATCACCAGCGTGATCGTGGAGAACAGCGCCATGTTGGGCGTGCCGATCCACTTCACCGGCTCGTCGGTGATGCCCAGCGACTGGAGCATGGGGTCGATGGGGCCGAAGTCGTTGTTCAGCATGCCGTAGAACAGCAACCCGGCCGCGGCGAAGCCGACCGCGCCGGGCAGGAAGAAGGCCGTCCTGAAGAACCCGATGCCCGGCTTGCGATCCTGCACCAGCAGGGCCAGGCCCAGCGCCACCGCGGACAGCAGGACGGTGGTGATGGCGGTGTATTTGAGGGTGAAGAGGACGGCGTCGACGAAGAGCGGGTTGTCGGCGATCTTGACGTAGTTGGTGGGAGCGTTGAACGTGGCCTGGCCGAGCAGGGGCCAGCGGTTGAGCGACATCCACACGACCAGCACCAGGGGCGCGATGAAGAGCACGCCCACGATGACCGCCGTCGGCGCCGCGTACAGCCAGCCCTGGACCTTCCTGCTCCGCCACCGGGCGGACGGCGCGGAGTGTGCCGGCCGCCGCCCGGATCGCGTGATCGTCAAGGTCATTGTTGCAGCGACTTCGTTATCTCGGCGTTGAGCTGCGGCAGCTTCGAGACGTCACCGAACACGGCCTCGCGGGCGTAGCGCAGCCACGGGCCCTGCGGGTCGTTGAACGTCTGCCCGAAGCGCAGCGCGAACGGGGTCTGGCCCTTGGCCACCAGCGAGTTGATCAGCACCACGCGCGGGTCCTCGGCGGAGTACTTGTTGCTGGCCAGGTCGGTGCGGGCGAGCACGTCCTTGTTCTTGGCCATGACCTCGACCTGGGCCTGGTCGGAGACCGTCCAGGACAGGAACTCCCAGGCGGCGTCGGCGTTCTTGCTGGTGGAGGAGATGCCGACGGAGTCGCCGCCGACGAACGTCGACTCACCGCCGTCGGGGCCGGCGATCGGGGTGACACCGATCTTCATGTCCTTCGGCATCAGGCCCAGCGTGGTCGAGGGCATCGGCATGACGCCGATCTCACCCTTGGGGAAGAAGCCGGTCCAGGTCGGGCCCTGCTCCTCCTTGGCCGTCGGGCCGGTGGCCTTCTTCTCGTACAGCTCGCGGTAGATCTTGAAGACGTCGGTCATCGCGGCCTGGTCGTTGAGCGACTGCGTGCCCTCGGCGTTCATGACCTGGCCGCCGGAGGCCCAGACGGAGGGCCAGAACGTGAAGACGTAGCAGCCGCCGCAGTTGCCGCCGAAGAACGTGCCGTGGACCTTGCCGTCCTTGCCCAGCTTCTCCTGGATGGTGGTGGCGTGCTGGGCGAACTCCTTCAGCGTCTTCGGGCCCTGCTCGGGGTCGAGCCCGGCCTTCTCGTACAGGTCCTTGTTCCAGAACCAGACCGACAGGTCAAGGGTGTGCGGCAGGGTGTACATCTTGCCGTCGAGCGTGCCCAGCTTCATGTGCGAGGGCGCGAGCCCGGCCTTGTGCGGCAGGGCGTTGACCCTGTCCGTGATGTCCATGAACAGGCCTTGTGAGGTGTAGTTCGGGACGAAGATGACGTCGGCCGCGAACACGTCGGGCAGTTGCTTGGCACCTGCCGCCGCGGCGATGCGCGGCTGGTAGTTGTCCGTGGGGATGACGGTGAGCTTCACCTGGTTCTTGTGGGTCTTGTTGTACTCCTGGACCAGCCGCTCGCTCTGCGTCTGCGTGGCGGCGCGGGTCCACATCGTGATAGTCACGGGAGTGTCCGCGGCTTGCGTGCTGCCCCCGCCTCCGCCGTCGCCTCCGCCGCTGCCGCAGGCCGCTGCTGTGAGCGCTAACACACCGAGAAGGGAGATCCCGGCCAGCCTTCGTCTCATGATGTGCTCCTGGACTTAAAGGTTTTCGGAAACGTAGAAGAAACCTGTCTCACTGTCAATGGGTGTTAGGGTTCTATGCAGTTCACAGCCGACCGAAAAGGGTTTCGAAAGCATGGCGACTAAGCGGGCGACCATCAGCGATGTGGCCTCGCTGGCGGGGGTGTCGATCGCCACGGCGTCCAAGGCGCTCAACGGGCGCCAGGATGTGCGAGCGGCCACGCGCGAGCGGGTGCTGGCCGCCGCGGCGGAGCTCTCCTTCCAGCCCAACGCTCTGGCCAGGGGGCTGCTGTCGGGCCAGACCCGCACGGTGGGGCTGCTGACCTCCGACAGCGTCGGCCGGTTCGGCATCCCGGTGCTGCTCGGCGCGGAGAACGCGTTCGGCGCCGGCGAAATGGCCGTGCTCCTCTGTGACGCGCGCGGCGACGCGATCAGGGAGCAGTACCATCTGCGGGCCCTGCTGTCACGCCGGGTGGACGGGCTGATCGTGGTGGGCGAGAGCACCAACCCGCGGCCGTCGGTGAGCAAGGACCTGCCGGTGCCGGTCGTGTACGCGTACGGGCCGTCCGAGGACCCCGACGACGTGTCGTTCGTGCCGGACGACGTGGGGGCCGCGGCCATGGCCGTCAACCACCTGCTGGCCATGGGACGTCGCCGGATCGCGCACGTCACCGGACCCACCCACTACAAGGCCGCCCGAGACCGCGAGGAAGGGCTGCGTCTGGCGTTGGCCGAGGCCGGTCTCGAGCAGGTCGGTCAGACGTTGTCGGGGCCGTGGTCGCAGCGATGGGGGCGGCACGCGGCCGAGATGCTGCTCATGTCCGAGCCCGAGATCGACGCCGTATTCTGCGGCAGCGACCAGGTCGCGGCCGGGTTCGTGGAGACGGCGCGGGAGCGGGGGCGGCGGGTGCCCGACGACATCGCGGTGGTCGGCTACGACAACTGGGAGGTCCTGTCCACCGAGACCCGGCCCGCGCTGACGACCGTGGACATGAACCTGGAGCTGCTGGGCAGGACGGCGGCCCAGCACCTGTTCGCGGCCATCGACGGCAAGGCGACGCCCGGCGTGCACAAGATGCCCTGCCAGCTCGTCATCCGCGACTCCACGTCACCGCCCGGCGTCTCCTGACGCTCGCCCGAGACACCGCGAGCGAGTCCTCAGGCACCGAGTGGGTGAACGGGTCGCACGGGTGGTTTCCTAGGCTTATGCCTGATCTCGTCGTGGACGGTCGCGACAAGCTGTGCGTTCAACTGCTCATCAAGCTGCGCGCCCACGTACGCCGGGCCGGGCCCGGCGCCGTCATCCACCTGATCGCCACCGACCCGGCCGCCCCTGTGGACCTGCCGGCTTGGTGCCACCTGACCGGCCACACCTACCTGGGACAGGTGGAGGGAGCCGAGCGACCCACGTTCGCGCTGCGCGTGGCCGGCACCGCGGAGGAGACCGAGGACACCAGGCCCTGGCACGTGGCTTAATCGGTTAATACATCCCCTCCGGATTAGCCTACAGTAGGCGTGGTTACCCGGTTCAGAGAGGATGCCAGTGAAGCGACCGACGATCGCCGACATCGCCAGCCGGGCCGGCGTCTCCAAGGTGGCGGTGTCCTACGCGCTCAACGGCCAACCGGGGGTGTCGGAAGCGACGCGGGCCAGGATCATCGCCATCGCCGACGAGATCGGCTGGCGCCCCAACAGCGCCGCCCGGGCGCTCAACGGCGCCCGGGCCAACTGCGTCGGCCTCGCGCTGTGCCGTCCCGCCAGGATTCTGGGTGTCGAGCCGTTCTTCATGGAGCTGATCAGCGGCATCGAGGGTGTGCTCGCCGACCGGTCGTACGCGCTGCTGCTGCAGGTGGTCTCCAGCCACCAGCAGGAGAGCGAGGTCTACCGGCGCTGGTGGGGCGAGAGCCGCATCGACGGCGTCTTCCTCGTCGACCTGCACTATGCGGACGCCCGCGTGACGGAGCTTGAGCGGCTCGGCATGCCGGTCGTGGTCATCGGCCACCCGTCCCAGTCCGGCTCGTTGTCGGCCATCTGGTCCGACGACGGCCAGGCCGTCCGCGAGACCGTCGGCTACTTGGTGGCGCTCGGCCACCGCCGCATCGCCCGGGTGGCGGGGTTGTCGGACCTGGTCCACACCGCCGTCCGCGACCAGGCGTTCGCCGAGGCCTGCCAGGGGACGGCCGAGCACGTCACCGTGCACACGGACTACACCGGCGAGGAAGGCGCCCGGGCCACCCGCCGGCTGCTCAGCTCACCCGACCGGCCCACGGCGATCATCTACGACAACGACATCATGGCCGTGGCGGGCCTGTCCGTCGCCCAGGAGATGCGGGTGCGGGTGCCGGGCGAGCTCTCCATCGTGGCCTGGGACGACTCGCCGCTGGCCCAGGTCGTGCGCCCGCCGCTGACGGCGCTCACCCGTGACATCCCGGCCTACGGGACACACGCTGCCCAGCGGCTGCTGGCGTTGATCGCCGGCGAGAGCGTGACCCCCTACGAGGACCAGGCGGCGGTGCTCACGCCACGCGGCAGCACGGGCCCCGCACCCGCCCCGGCGAAGGCGTAGATCCGGCCACGGACCACGTCAGGGGCAGCGGACCACCATCCCCGCGTAGGACAGGTTGCCGCCGAAACCGAAGAGCAACATCGGCGCGCCGCGCTGGACCACCCCCTGCTCCAGGAGCTTCGACAGCGCCAGGGGGACGCTCGCGGCCGAGGTGTTGCCCGACTCCACGACGTCGCGCGCCACGATCGCGTTGACCGCGCCGAGCTTCTTGGCGATGGGCTCGATGATGCGCAGGTTCGCCTGGTGCAGCACCACGGCCGCCAGGTCCTCGGGACGGACACCGCCGCGCTCGCAGGCGCGCTGGGCGATCTCCGGCAGCCGGGTGGTGGCCCACCGGTAGACGGTCTGGCCGTCCTGGGAGAAGCGCGCGGGGGCGCCCTCGATGCGTACGGCGGCGCCCAGCTCGGGCGCCGACCCCCACACGACGGGCCCGATCCCGGCCTCCGGGGCCGCGCTGAGCACGGCGGCGCCGGCGCCGTCGCCGGTCAGCACGCATGTGGTCCGGTCGGTCCAGTCGGTGACCGAGGTCATCTTGTCCGCGCCGACGACCAGCGCGTTCGTGGCGGCACCGGCGCGGATTGTGTGGTCGGCCACCGCCAGGGCGTGGGTGAAGCCCGAGCACGAGACGCCGACGTCCATCAGGGCCGCGGCCGGTACGCCGAGCCGGACCGCGACGCGGGAGGCGACGTTCGGGGCGCGCTCGGTCTGCGTGCAGGTCGCGATCAGCACCAGGTCGATGTCGGCCGGGTCCAGGCCACTGCCGGCCAGGGCCTTCGCGGCGGCGTGCCCGGCCAGGTCCGCCACGCTCTCCTCGGGCCCCGCCACATGCCTGGCGCGGATGCCGACCCGCTGCCTGATCCACTCGTCGCTGGTGTCCACCATCCCCGCCAAATCATCATTTGTCATGACCTGGGCAGGTTGGTAGTGACCTGTGGCGACAAGTCGTGATCCACTCATGGGATCGGACTATAGCAACCGAACGTTCGGACGCTAAAGTGGCCCACATGAGCCCGCACACCCACGCCGCACGGTGGCCCGGATGAGCCCGCGTAAGTCCGCCGCCGAAGCCCTTGGCACCCGATCGGCGATTCTCGACCGCTCGGTCGCCATCGCCTCCCTCGAAGGGCTCGAAGGGCTGACCATCGGCCGCCTCGCCGGCGAACTGGGCATGAGCAAGTCGGGCGTGCTCGGGCACTTCGGCTCCAAGGAGGCACTGCAACTCGCCGTGCTCGACCGTGCGGCGGACATCTTCCTTGCCGAGGTCTGGGTGCCCGCCCGGCCCGCCGCCCCCGGCCTGCACCGGCTGCGCGAGTTGTGCGAAGCGTGGATCTCCTACCTGGACCGGGGAGTCTTCCCTGGCGGGTGCTTCTTCGTGGCGGCGGCGCACGAGTTCGACGGCCGGGAGGGGCCGGTGCGGGACGCCATCGAGGCTCGGTTCGACGGCTGGCGCGGGCGGTTGCGCAAGGAGGCGCGACGCGCGGCCGAGGCCGGCGACCTGCCGGTGGGCACGGACGCCGAGCAGCTGGCGTTCGAGCTGCTCGGCCTGATCATGGCACTGAACCACTCCATCCAGCTGCACCGCGACCCCGAGGCCGCCGGCCGCGCCCGCCGCGCCGTGCACGCCCGCCTGAGCGGCTAGCGTCGCCAGGCGCGGCGCTTGCCCACGAGCGCCGAGTTGCGCCGCCGCCGGCCGGCGGCCGGGGGGTCAGCTCGCCGCGAGC
This sequence comes from Nonomuraea turkmeniaca, assembly GCF_005889735.1. Classification (GTDB taxonomy): domain Bacteria; phylum Actinomycetota; class Actinomycetes; order Streptosporangiales; family Streptosporangiaceae; genus Nonomuraea; species Nonomuraea turkmeniaca. The sequence goes on along the minus strand of NZ_VCKY01000088.1, from coordinate 4,310 downwards.
CGGTCGAAGAGCTCCAGCGCGGCCTTGCGCACGTCCTCGGGAGACAGCCCGTCCAGCGTCCTCCTGGCCTGCGTGATGTCGCGCGTGGTGGCCAGCGTGATCGCCACGGACGAGGCCGCGGCACGGTCTATCGATCCCGTCGGGGCGGCGTCTGCCAACTGCTGAGCGCTCGCGGCGAGGTCGAGGTTGTCTCTCAACGGATCTCCTCGGGTGAAGACGGTTCGGCCCATTGCATCATCCGGCGTCGTGTCTCATCCACCATTCGGTGAATTCCCGGCATCGCCCGTCGGGCACGAATCGGATCACCCAAAGATTGCTATAGGTTTTGTCCGGGTACGTGGTGACACCTTGAATGACGCCCACGTCTTCCGTGACGCACACCGGATGCCACTCGAACGTGGCCTCGCCCGGTTTGTCCTGCCGGTCCAGCCACTTCACGACGATCTCGTCCCGCCCCTGCCAGGGCGTGCTGTACGGCTCGGTGTAGTAGACGGCGTCCTCCGTGAACAGGGCGGAGATGTCGTCGGGATCGTTGGAGTTCCACGCTCGGACGTACCCATCGATCCACGGACGCGGCTCGACCATGACTCATCCTCTCAGCGGATCGTGCCCGACGGTCATGAGCGCGCGCCGCGAGTCGTCGTCCGTCCTGTCGCGCATGGTCTCGATCAGTTCGACGACCTGTCGCATCACCTTCAGGTCGTCCTTGGTCAGGTCGCCCTTGCGCTTGCCCAGGACGTGCAGCACGCCCCGGCCGATCTCGTCGATGCCGAGGTCGGGGTCGGGCGGGAAGCCGTCCTCGTCCGAGGCGTCGGCCAGCAGGTATGAGCGCAGCTCTTCGGAGTTCATGTTGACCAAGCGATGGAACTCGTCCCAGAGCAGGTCGTTGTCGAGGCCCTCAGTCATACCGCGCCGCCTACCCGCCAAGCCCCACGTTACGCACCCGGCACGGCCAGCCCCGACTCGTACGCGGCTATCACGGCCTGCACCCGATCCCGCAGCCCCAGCTTGCTCAGCACGTTGCTGACGTGTGTCTTCACGGTGTGCTCGCTGACCACCATGGCTGCGGCGATCTCCGCGTTGGACAGCCCGCGCGCGATCAGCAGCAGCGTTTCGCGCTCCCGCGCCGTCAGCACGTCCAGCGTCGCCACCGGGGTCCGGGCCGCCGGCCGCTTGGTGAACTCGGCGATCAGCTTGCCGGTGACCGCCGGGGAGAGCAGGGACTCGCCGGCCGCCACCACCCGCACCGCGTTCACCAGCTCGTCGCGCCGCACGTCCTTGAGCAGGAAGCCGCTCGCGCCCGCCCGCAGCGCGTCGAACACGTAGTCGTCGAGGTCGAACGTCGTCAGCATCAGCACCCGGCACCCGCTCTCCGCGCACACGATCCTGGCCGCCTCGATGCCGTCCATCCTGGGCATGCGGATGTCGAGCAGCAGCACATCGGGGGTGTGCTCGCGGACCGCGGCCACCGCCTCGGCCCCGTCGCCCGCCTCGGCCACCACGTCGATGTCCGGCTGGGCGTCCAGGATCATCGCGAACCCGCCCCTGACCAGCTCCTGGTCGTCGGCCACGACGACGCGCAGGGTCATGACGCCGCCAGCGGCAGCCGTACCGACACCACGAAGCCCGGACCGTCCTGGCGCGGCCCCGCCGTGGCGTCGCCACCGCAGGCGACGGCCCGCTCGCGGATGCCGATCAGCCCGTTCCCGCCCGAGGGCAGGGCGCGGCCCCCGCCGGCGCCGTTGTCGGTGATGTCGATCATCAGGGTGTCGTCCTCCCAGGTGAGCCGGATGTCGGCGCTGTCCGCGCCGGAGTGTTTGACGATGTTGGTGAGCGCCTCCTGCGTGATGCGGTACGCGGCCACCGCGCTGTCGGGGGCGAGCGGGCGCGGCTCGCCGGACTCGACGAAGGCCACGTCCAGGCCCGTGCCGCCGACCTGCCCGGCCAGCGCGGGCAGGTCGCCGATCGTGGGCTGGGGCGCACGGGGCGGCACCTCGTCGTCTTTCAGTACGCCGAGCAGGCGCCGCAGTTGCACCATCGCGTCGCGCCCGGCCGAGGCGATCGCGTCGAACGCGGCCTCCGCCCTGGCCGGGTGGCTCCGTACCACCACGGGCCCGGCCTCGGCCTGGACCACCATCAGGCTGACCGTGTGGGCCAGGATGTCGTGCATGTCGCGGGCGATCCTGGCCCGCTCGCGCTCGGCGGCGCGCTCGGCTTCCATCTGGCGTTCCCTTTCCAGCCTGTCTGGCGTTCCCTTTCCAGCCTGGCGGTACGTTCCTCGAGTGCGGCAGCGTGGGCGCGGGAGGTGGCGGCGGCCCGGCCGATGGCGTACGCGGCCACGACCTGCACCGTCCCGCGCAGCAGGGTGTCCCATGACCCGGCGGTCAGCAGGGTGCCGGCACAGGTCAGGATGAGCACGATGATCCTCGGCGCCCGGGAGCTGTAGGCGGCGACCGTGTAGAAGCCGACGAGGACGCCGTACCAGATGGGCTGTCGCGCGACGTCGTCGGCGAGGTCGTAGAGCTCGCTCGTGCACAGGCTGACCACCAGGACGGTCACCGGCGCCCGCCGCCGCCACACCAGGGGGAGCGAGGCGGCGATGGCGACCACGTACCCCCACCAGTGCCACGACCCTCCCATCGAGCTCGCCGACGAGATCAGCGGCCACAGCTGGACCACCGTGATCGCTCCGGCGAGCACCCCGTCCACCCACAGATGCGGGAGCGCCTGGAGCCTCCGGCGGGCGACGTCGACCAACGTCAAATCAGACACGGTGTGCCATTGTCCCTCGCGCATGTGTCCCTACACGCATGGGACAAGAGCGTGACGGGCGGCCGGCGCCTCACGCCGGGCCAGCGGCCAGAACGACACCAGCAGGAAGATCGCGCCGACCGGGATCAGGTCCTTGTCGATCATCGGGAGCATGAGGCCGACCAGCACCAGGACCGGCGTCCAGGCCTTGACCGCCTTGCGGAGTGCGACGTGGACGACGAGCGCGAGCTGCGCCACGTAGAACAGGTACGGGCCGGCGTCGTAGACGGCGAGCTGCACCCCCGGCATGGCCTGCACCTGGTCGAAGAGCGGCCCCATGGCGTCGTGGTCGGCCGCCATGAACCCGATCACGATGTCGATCGCGAACTGCGCGATCAGCGTCACGATGCCGGCCGTTCCGGCCACCGCACTCACGGTGGCCACAGCGGTGCGCCCGGTCATGTGCCGCAACCGCCAGAAGATGGGAACGAAGAGGACCAGGGCACCGATGAACGCGAGATGGCCCGTGGTCCAGGCGACCCCAGGGCCCCGGCTGCCATCGAGGCCGTCGAGGATGCGGATCACGCCGTACGCGAGCACGAGCAGCGGCGCGGCGATGAAGGCGAAGCGAGAGTTCATGCGGTGAATCCTCGGCCCGCGACGGGACGGCGGACATCGCCGGTAGGGGCGATCATCTCACTCCCTCGTAAGAGTGAGTGCAAACCGGTCACACCGGCGATCCGCAGCGGCAACGGTGATCGACAGGATGGACGCGTCGCAACAGCCGACCTCACCGCCCGGCGCCGCCGGGGCGGTACGTCGGCCGGTTACCGACAAAGGCAGGTGTCGCGCTGCCAGGCGATCCAGAAATTTGGTGATTTCGATTAGGTAGGGAGGTACTCAGGCGGCTGCCCGCGCACTCTGTCAAGACTGGAGCCGTGTGGGGGCCGGCTCCCAAAGCGCTTGCCGCGAAGGAGGGGACGGCACGTGCCGCGGCTCGGAACGAGCGGTCTGCCAACCGCTGGGCCGATCCGCGGCACGTGCCGGATTACGCCTTACCGAGGCGGCCGGCCGCGTGGATCATCTCAGTGCGCGGCAAAGACCTGGGTCCAATACGAACTGGCATAGCCGACGCCGATGTGGGTGTAGGAGCAGTCGAGAATGTTGCGTTTGTGGCCCGAGCTGCTCATCCAGTCCTTCATGACGGCGGCTGCCGTGCGCTGACCGGCCGCGATGTTCTCGCCCCACGAACTGACGGGCGAGAAGCCCGCGGCCTTGATGCGGTCGCCGGCGTCCTTTCCGCTGGGTGACGTGTGGTCGAAATAGTCCTTGGCGACCATGTCCCTGGAGTGGCCGTAGGCGGCCCTGCGGAGCTCGGCGTCGTGCTTGAGCGGCCGGCATCCGGCCTTGGCCCGCTGCGCGTTCGCCAGGCTCACGACTTGGTTCTCGAGTGTCGTGCCGACCGTCGTGACAGACGACTTCGGCGTCGAGCGGGCGGACGGGGACTGGGCGGTCTTCGTGGGCTTGGGGACGGCTGTCGGCTTCCTGGGGGCCACGGG
>NZ_VCKY01000087.1 GCF_005889735.1 Nonomuraea turkmeniaca | reverse complement strand
CACCCACCCGCACCCGGGCACCGAGTCCGCCACCAAGAACCTCCTCGTCGGCACGCCGGTCGCGATGATGGACCGGCTTCGCGACGTGATCCGCCAGGCCATGGGCAAGAACCCCTGACCACGCCGCGATGATGGGGCTCGGGGGCCGGCGCCGGGCCGGTCCGCCTCGGGTGACGCGAGGAAGGGCCGAGGAGTCATCACTTTGCCGAAGGGTAGATCTCCGGCCATGCGTCTGGCCGTACTCGACATCGGCTCCAACACAGCTCACCTCTGTATCGCCGACCTCGATCCGGGATGTCCGCCGCAACATGTTTCCACGCTGAAGCGTCAAGTACTCGTGACGGAGGACACCGATCGGCGGGGGGTCATCGGGCGGTCGGCGATCGACCGGCTGACCGGCTCCGTCGGTGCGGCTGCCGCCGCGGCCGCGCTTCACCGGGCCCATGAGTTCGTCCCGTTCGTCACCGCGGCCGTGCGGGATGCCGCCAACCGGGATCTCATTCTTGCGGAGATACGGTCGGTCACCGGTGTGCGCGTGGGGTTCATGGACGCCGTGCAGGAGGCGCGGCTCACCTTCCTGGCCGTACGGCGGTGGTACGGCTGGTCCGCCGGGCCCATTCTGCTGGCCGACATCGGTGGCGGATCCATGGAGATCGCCTACGGGACCTGCGAGGATCCCTGCGTGGCACTGTCCCTGCCTCTCGGAGCCGGACGGCTGACCCGCCACTGCCTGCCGGACCCGGACCACGTCAAGAAGAAACATTTCCAGCGCCTGCGCGAACACGTCGAGTCGGTGCTGGCCGAGGCTGTCGCCGAGGTCTCCGCCCGCTACCGCGCCCGCCCGGGCACCGCGGTGGCCACGTCCAGGACCTTCTACCAACTCGCCCGGCTCTGCGGCGCGCCGAAGGCCAAGAGCGGACCGTATACCGCGCGTACGCTGCGCCGGGACGACCTTCGCGCAGCCATCGCACTCCTGGCCGGCAAGACACCCGCGCAACGTGCCCGGCTTCCCGGAGTATCGGCTCCCCGCGCCAGGCAGATCCTGGCCGGCGCGATCGTCGCCGACGCCACAATGGCCGCCCTGGGCCTGGCATGCCTACGGATCTGCCCCTGGGCATTGCGCGAGGGCGTCCTCCTGGACAGGCTGCGCTCCCGCGAGGACGTCATCTATTCGCCTACAGGGTGAAGGCCTCCGACACGTGAGCGCGGCAACGTACGCCGGTTGCCGCGACGAACACGCCCCGGTGAATTCGTTCGCGCTGCTGTGCATGGACAGCGACGATGCTTACTCCTGATCGCTTCAGGGGCGGGCGAGGCAGCCTTTGCGTATCAGTGAACAGGCATGTGATGTGGGCCTAAATGTGCGCACAAGTCATGAAGAGCGGGTGCCTGAGACGCTGGAGGTGTCGCGAGTAGGCGCGGGCAGGTCCGGCATGGCCGAAATAGCCGCCAGAGCGATCTCGGTACTGGTGTGCAGGCGCAAGTGTTCCCCGACCTTGGTGATCTCGATGAGACGGGCAGGCGAGCCGCGGAGTGCGGTCAGGTGGACGGCGCCGCCGTGCTGCTGAGCGAAGGTGAAGGAGTCCAGCAACACGCGCAGGCCGCTGCTGTCCACGAAGGTCACCTCGGTCATGTCGAAGACGAGGTGGTCGGCGGGCGTCTGACGGACTTCAGAGATGAAGTCCTGCAATTGAGGCGTGGTGGCCAGGTCGATCTCTCCTGCCAGCATGATCACGGTCACGCCGACGTGGTGCTGGTAGTGCATGCGTAGCGAGGGCATGGAACCTTCTCCGCGAGGAATACGGACGCTGGCATTCGCCGACAGGCCAAGCCAGAATAGCCCGGTAGCCGGTGACCATCTGACCGAATTGCCGTAGAGGGTGATTTGAGTCTTCAGGTGACCGGGCCGAATTCAGCCCGTGCTCACCTGCGAGGTCCCGGCGCCGCCGACCGGTCTGCCCGGGACAGGAGATGCATGTGCGCTACTCCGGAGGGGTCGGTATGGGCTGGACGACGGCGTACAGGTTGGAGGCCATTGCGCGGCCGGTCTTGTATGACCGGTCGTGCCCCTGCTCGTAGCACCGGAGCCGCGAGAACCTTGTGCCGGTCGGCGGCGAAGCTCAACTCGTTCGGGACACCACCACCTGGGCTGTGGCGGCGGCATCGAGCGGGACGGTCCCCGGCGAGGCTTCAAGCAAGCCGAAGAGGGCATCGGTGATCGGCCCCCGGCTCGAGGCGGCCGGTCCTGGCCTCCCGTTTGTCATGGCCGGGCAGGGTAGCCGGCAGGGCATGACTGTTACGAGATTTCAGGATCTGCCGCTTGCCGACCGGGACCGCGCATGGGACGGCGACGCCGCCGACAAGCGGGTACGCGACTGGGCCGACGCCGAGGACGAGCCGGACGCCGCCTACCGTGACGCTCACATCTGGTACGACGGCGACAAGCCCGACAACTTCACCAGTTACAAGCTGCTGATCGCCGACGTCATCGACAACAGGCTCAAGGCCGTGCCACGGGCCATCATGGCCGCCGGCGCCATCATGCAGGGCGCTCGTGGCGGCATCGACATCCCGACGGACGAGGTCGACAGGGTCAAGGCCCACCTCGCCCGCTACTACAAGAAGATGGGCGACAGCCCGCCGTGGGACCGCTGACTGCTGAGTCCGTGTTAAGGGCAGCCGCGAAGATGGCGAGCCTCGACGTCGGCTCCCTTCCCATCTGCGGTGCCGACAATCGGCTCAAGGGCATGCTCACCGACCGCGACATCGTGGTGAAGGTGCTGGCCAAGGGCAAGGATCCGGCAACCTGCCTGGCAGGCGATCTGGCCCAGGGCGAAGCGGTCACCATCGGCGCCGACGACGACGCCCGCGAGATCCTGCAGACCATGGCGCAGCACAAGGTACGCCGACTGCCCGTCATCGACGGTCACGCCCTCGTCGGCATCGTCGCGCTCGCCGAAGTGACCAAGGCGCTGCCCGACACCACCGTCGGAGACCTCATCGACACCCTGACCTCGGACTGATCCGACTCGTGACGCGAGGTGGGCGTTGTCGTACGCAAGGGGCGCTCGAAGATGAGCAAGGCAGAGTTGGAGAAGGCCCTCGCCTAGCCGACCTCCTGCGTTCAAGCACGGTCAGTCAGCGCTCTCCCATGCGGCAGGCCGCTTTCCGGGCCGCCGGCGCCGGACGCCGGGAGCCGCACGGTGGGCCTTTCAACAGCCGCCCGGATCTGGGCGCGGGCCGCACCGGTCGGGGTAGGTGTGCCCGATGCCCACTTCTTCCCCCGACGACGCGGCCCGCTGGCCGATCAGCCGTGATCCGTCAGGGCTGCTGGAGCTGGCGTACCGGCACGCGCCGAGCCGGGCCGGCGCCGGAGCAGCAGGATGACCTGGTGCTGGCGGTCAACGATGCGGTGACCAACGTTGGCCGCCAAGGACCCCGATGGATTCTGGCAGTCCGGCATGGCCAGGTGGACGACCTCGTCTGCCGGGCACTCAACGGCAGCCTGCTCACTGACGCCGACCGTACCGTGCCATCCTCGCCGACGGCCACGACGTCTCCGCCCTCGAGCCCTCCCCCTGACAGGGAGCACCACGGCCGCATCCTCATGCATGATCGCCTTCAGCAGGTGGGCCACTCGGGAGTGCGGTGCGACGCCGGCCGCTACGATCAGACCATGACCGAAGCGTGATACCGGAAAGAGGATTCGCCATAGGATCTTCAGGCAAAGACGTTCGCCTGCCCCTTTGAGAGCTGGGAGGCCGGCGGAGAAGGCGAAGACAACCGTGACCGCATCCGACGATCATCCCGCCACCTGGACCTTCCTCACCCACCATGCCCGCGTGCTGGTGGAGATCGCCCGCGACCCCGACATACGGCTGCGCGACATCGCCGCCAGCATCGGCATCACCGAACGTGCCGTGCAGACCATCGTCGCCGACCTGCACCAAGCCGGCTATCTGACCCGCGAACGGATCGGCCGGCGCAACCGCTACAAGCTCGATCTCGACCAGCACTTCCGCTACCCCACGGAGGCCGGACTGCCCATCCGCCTGCTGATCGCCATCTTCTCCGACCACGACCTGCAACGCCCGGCCGACTCCTGATCCGACGGTCGCAGGTCCTCCCGTTCCGCCGCATCCGTAGCGGCCGGTCTTGGTCGCGAGAAGTGACCGCACCTGGCGATGTGCTGGAGCCGGCGTCGCCTGGGTCTCCTGGTCTGAGGGCCGCTGTGTCGGTTACTGAGATCAGATGTTGAACATGGACAGGGGAGCCGTGCAGAGCGTCTGCTCAGCGCCGAACTCCTCGAACGTGCTGATGGGGCGGAAGCCGAGGCGGGCGGCGAGTTTCAGAGATCGCTTGTTCGCGGTCTGGGTCACGACCAAGACCGGCTGGTCGGGGAGTTCGTCAGCCGCAGCGCGCAACGCGGCCGTTGCGGCCTCGAATGCGAACCCCGCGCCCCATGCACTGCGCCGCAGTACATAGGACAGTTCCAGTTCCTCGCCATCCTCGGTGACATGACCGGGGCGATCGGTCGGCCGGCGGTCGAGCACCAAGGTTCCGATAAGTCGGTTCGTCGTGTTGTCCGCGATGACATAAGTGCCAGGTCTGGATGTCGCGTTGGCGGTTCCGACTGCATCGAAGTGCTGCTCGACGCCACTCCGAGGCCGGGGACCACCGAGATATTTCCGAACCTCGGGATCGGTCATGAGCTCGATGAATCCTTCACGGTCGGCATCGTGCGCTTTGCGAAGCAGGAGTCGTTCCGAAGGGACTTCCGTCGCAGAGAGCGTGCGCAATTGGCTCATGCGTCCATGATCATAGAACACGGGACCCTCGCCCGGGGCTGCCGCACTGGCCCGCGCCCGTGGCGTCGACGCGCATCTGGCCGGCCTCCAGGACGTTGCCACCGGTACGGAGCGCGGCACCAGCCGGCCGGACATGGAGCTCTCGACGATCCACCGGCGCGGCAGTGACGGCCAACCCACTTGCCTTACATGGCTGACGACCTTCAAGCGGCTGACCAGCTAGTTCGCTTGACATCAAGCGCGCTCGCCCTTGGCCAAGGGCGCCGCGGTTCCCCGGCCGGAGGAGCGCCGTCCTGCACGTCAACCCGTGATCAGGGCGAGGCGGTTGATCTCCTCGATGATGACGCCGGGTTCGGTGAGCGGAATGTAGTGGCCGGAGTGTTCAGCAATGACGTGGCGTCCGTTCACGGACTGCCTGGCGCGGTGGGCGTGGGAGGCGTTGGCCTGGGCGCGGAGCCGGGTGGGCATGCCGTCTCCGGCGCGGCCCCCGGAGATGACGGTGATGGGAATGTCGCCGAGGCTGGGCGGGGCGGTGCGCCAGATGACGAGGTCGTCGAGGAAGGTGCGGGCCTGGGCGGCGTGGGTGTGCACGACGCCGATGGTGAAGCCCTCGCGCTGCATATCGCGTCGGGAGGCGCGTCCGGCTATCCGCCTTTGCAGGGCAAGGTAAGGCTGCCTAAGTTGCAATCTCCGGGAATGCCCTTCTGCGGGCGGGCCAGCCTTTGGAAGGCCGCTGCGTGCGACTCCTTGCCGCACATGGCGCTCGTACCGTCGGAGCGGTCAGCCGAGGATGCCCCGGTCGTAGACGGTGGCGGCGCGGGTCCTTGGCGCCGAGCTGGGACCGCGATGGACCTCGAGCGGACTCTCACCGGAAGGACGTTGCCCCACTCTAGGATCGGTGCCACAGAACCGGGCAGCCCTGTACGTATCGACAGACAGAGGGGAGCGCTCCTCTCATGGGACTGGACATAAGGATCTTGGGCCCGTGGAAGGTCTCCGCGGACGGTACACCGCTCCGGCTGGCCGGCAGCCGGCGGATCAGCCTGTTGGTCCGGCTGGCGCTGAGTGCCGGCCGGCCAGTGGCCGCCGAGCAGCTGCTGACCGACGTTTGGGGCGACAACCTTGTGGCGAGCGCGGCCAAGCAGCTGCATATCGTGGTTTCGAAGCTCCGCGAGGCCCTCGCGGCGCACCTGGCCGGCGAGATCATCGTGACCGTGCCCGGTGGCTACCGCCTGGACCTGCCGGTTGAGCAGGTGGACGCGCACCGGTTCACCCGCCTGGTGCGCGACGCCCGTGCGGCACGAGCACGTGGTGAGACCGCCGCTGCGCATGCGCTGTTCCGCCAGTCCCTGGGTCTGTGGCGGGGCGAGGCCCTGGCCGGGATGCAGGGGGAGTGGGCGCGGATCGAGTCGGTGCGTCTGGCCGAGGAGCGGCTGTCCGCTTTCGAGGACGACACCGACCTGCGGCTGGCCTTGGGCGACCACCATGCCGTGGTTCCGGAGCTGGCCGGGCACGTCCAGGCACACCCGCTGCGAGAGCGCCCGCGCACGCAGCTGATGCTCGCGCTGTACCGGGCCTCGCGGCCGTCTGACGCTCTGGCGGTCTACCAGGACGCCCGCCGCGTCACGATCGAGGAGCTCGGCATCGAGCCAGGCGTCGCGCTACGGCGCCTGGCGCAGGCGGTGCTGGTCGGGGACCCGGTCCTCGACCTCTCCGCCCCGCCCCGGCGGACCGCGCCGGGCGTGGCTCCCGTGGTGTCCGAGTTGCCGGCCTCCGCCGGGGCCTTCACCGCACGCGACCTCAAGTTGGCCTGGCTCGGCAAGGTGCTCACCGAGACCACGCCGGGCGCGCCGACGATCGCGGCGATCGACGGGCCGGGCGGGATCGGCAAGTCGGCGCTGGCGGCGCACGCCGCCCACGCCGAGGCCGGCCGCTTCACCGACGGGGTCCTCTACGTCGACCTGCGCGGAGCGACCGCCGGGCTGAAGCCGCTGGAGCCGCTGGAAGCGCTGGGCCGGCTGCTGCGCTCGCTGGGGCTGGACGGCTCCGCCGTACCCACCGCGACGGGCGAGGCCGCGGCGCGCTACCGCTCGCTCACCGCCGCGCGCAGGCTGCTGATCCTCCTCGACAATGCCCTGAACGCCGGCCAGGTCCGCCCCCTCCTGCCCGCTGGGGCGGGATGCGTGGTGATCATCACTAGCCGGCAGGCGCTCAACTCGCTCGACGGCGTGCACCATCTGCACCTGGCCGAGCTCGACCCGGCCGACTCCACCACGCTGTTGGCCCGGATCGCCGGTCCTGCCCGGGTGCATGCCGAGCCGGAGGCCGCCGCGCGGATCGTCCGGATGTGCGGGGGCCTCCCGCTGGCCCTGCGGATCGCGGCGGCGCGTCTGGCCGCCCGCCCGGACTGGACGCTGTCCTACCTCGCCGACCGGCTCACCGACGCCACGCGCCGCCTGGACACGCTGGAATACGACGACCTGGCCGTGCGCGCCAGCATGGCCGTCAGCCTGCACCACCTGCGCGAGGAGCCGTCGGGCCAGGACGCGACCGAGATGTTCGACCTCCTCGGCCTCCTGGACACGCCCGAGCACACCCCGGCGGCGGCCGCCGCCCTGGCCGACCGGCCCGCGCACGCCGTGGAGGCGGCGCTCGACCATCTGCTCGAGGCGCGCCTGCTGGAGCCGGCCGGTCCTGGCCGCTACCGGATGCACGACCTGGTCCGGCTGTACGCACGAGAGCGGGCAACCCGGGAAATTCCGGCACCTGAGCGCCGCGCCGCCACCCACCGGGCGCTGCACCACTATCTGGCCACCGCCAGAACAGCCAGCCTTCTGCTCAACCCGACCTCGGTCAACGTGGCCAACCTCCAAGCCGACCAACCCGGCCTCCGCCTGAACACCCCTCAGGAGGCCATCACCTGGACCGAAACCGAGCGCGACAACCTCGTCGCCGCGGTCCGGCAGGCCGACGATCTCGGAACCGCCGCAGGCCTGGCCGCCTGTGTCAACGCGCCGTTCAGCCACCGAGGTTGGCTCGGCGATCTGATCGAGATCCAACGCCACGCGCTGGATATTGCCGCCCGTGCCGGCGACTGGGCGGGTCAGGCCAGCGGGCACAACTACCTGGGCTGCATCCACAAGAACCAGGGCCGCTTCGAGTCAGCGGTCGCTCACCTCGAACAGGCCGTCCTGTGCTGGGAACGGGCGGGGCTGCCCTCGCGGGCCGTCGGCCCGCTGCACAACCTCGGCACGACGTACGGCAAGCTGAGCCGCTTCGACGAAGCGCTGGCCACCCAGGACAAGGCGTTGGCAGCAGCCCGGGAGAGCGGCCTGCGCGATTACGAGGCGGTCATGCTCAACGGCCGGGCCGCGATATCGATCAAGATGGGTCGCCTGGACGACGCGATCGACGCCGGCCGCAAGAGCCTGGAGATCTGGTCGGACTTCGACAGTCCCCACAGCGAGGGCGCGACGTGCGACACACTGGCGGAGGCCTACCGGCGCGCGGGCCGGCACGCCGAAGCCGAGCCCCTCTACCGGAGGGCCGTCGAACTCCAGCGCGCAGCAGGCCACCGCGCGGTGGAAGCCACCTCCCTGTGGGGACTCGGCGACACCCTGAACGACCTGGGCAGGCACGCCGAAGCCCGCGAGTGCTGGCACCGGTCGGCGCGGACGCTGCGCGACGTCCACCTCCTCACCGAGGAGGAACTGGACCAGATCCTGGCCCAGGACGTCCCCCTGCCCCCAGAGCCGATCAAGCACTTCTGAGAACATACCGGCGGTATACCGCCCCTTCGTACACTTCTTTACCTGATGGCACTGGAAATCGGGTTCCTTGGGCCCTGGGAGATCAAGGCGGACGGGCAACCGGTACGGCTGGCAGGCCGCCGCCGCGTCGCCCTTCTGACGCGCCTGGCGCTGGACGCCGGCCGCACCGTCACCGCACGTCAGCTCGTCGCCGACGTCTGGGGGCAGACCTCGACGGCCACGGCGGGCAAGCAGCTCCACATCGTGGTGTCGAAGTTGCGTGACGTGCTCACCCCCGAGATCATCGCGACCGTGCCCGGCGGCTACCTGCTGGACGTGCCCCGCGATCACGTCGACGCGCACAACTTCGCGCTGCTGGCCAGCCAGGCGCGGATGGCGCGCGAGCGGCGCGAGCCGGGCACGGCGGACGGGCTGTACCGGCGGGCGCTGGCCCTGTGGCGGGGGCGCGCTCTGGCTGAGCTGGCCGACTCATGGGCGCAGATCGAGTCCAGACGCCTGGAGGAGGAGCGCCTGGCCGTCCTCGAGGACCACATCGACCTGCGGCTGGCCGCGGGGGACCACCACGCGGTGGTGACCGACCTCGCCCCGCACGTCCAGGCCCACCCCCTGCGGGAGGGCCCGCGCGCCCAGCTGATGCTGGCGCTCTACCGGGCGGAGCGGCAGTCCGAAGCGCTCGCGGTCTACCAGGAGGGCCGCACCGTCCTGGTGGAGGAGCTCGGCATCGAGCCGGGCGCGCGGCTGCGCCGGCTGCAGCAGGCCATTCTCACCAGGGACCCGGCGCTCGAGCTCTCCACTCCGGTGCAGTCCAGCACGATCGTGCCCGCTGAGCTGCCCGTCGATACCCGGTCGTTCACCGCCCGGCATGAAGAGGTGGGCTGGCTGCGGGAGGCGGTGGCGGACGCGGGTGTGGCCGTGGTCGAGGGGCCCGGCGGCGTGGGCAAGTCGGCGCTCGCCGTCCACGTGGCGCACGCGATGGCCGGACGGTTCCGCGACGGCGTCGTCTACGTCAACCTGAACGGTTCGACTCCGGGACTGCAGCCGCTGCCGGTGCTCGATGCCCTGGGCCACCTGCTACGTTCGCTGGGGCTGGACGGCTCCGCCGTACCGGGCGATCTCGAAGGGGCGATCGCCCGCTACCGGTCGCTCACCGCGGCGAGTGAGCTGCTCGTCATCCTCGACAACGCGCTCGACGCCGACCAGGTGCGGCCGCTCATTCCGGCGGGCGCGGGCTGCCGGGCCGTCGTCACCAGCCGCAATGCCCTGACCGCGCTCGACAACGCCCGCCACCTGCATCTGGCCGGGCTCGGCGACAGCGATGCCGTCACGCTGCTCGCCAGGATCGCGGGTCCAGACCGCGTCCAGCGCGAGCCGGAGGCCGCCGCGAAGATCGCCGAGCTGTGCAGCGGCTTCCCCCTGGCCATCCGGATCGCCGGCGCCCGCCTCGCGGCGCGGCCCGACTGGCGGCTGGCCGACCTCGCCGACCGCCTCGCCGACGCGGCCCGGCGCCTGGACACCCTGCAGTACGCCGACCTGGCCGTACGCACCAGCATCGCGGTCAGCCACCGGCACCTGCGCGAGGAGCCCAGCGGCCACGACGCCGCGCAGGTCCTCCCGCTCCTCGGCCTGCTTGACACGCCGGCCCACACCCCGGCCGCGACGGCCGCTCTGGCCGACTGGTCCGAGGCGCGGGCGGAGGCGGCTCTCGAACGGCTCCGCGGCGCCCGGCTCCTGGAGGCCGCGGGGCCCGGCCGGTACCGGTTCCACGACCTCATCCGCCTGTACGCCAGGGAGCAGGCCGCCCACGAGTTGCCCGCGGAGGAGCGTGCGGCCGCGGTCCGCCGTGGGCTCCACCATTATCTGGCCACGGTCAACACCGCCACCCGGCTCGTGCACGTCCAGCCCCCGGAGCCCGCGTACGAGGCTGAGCAGCCTGGTCTCGCGCTCGCCAGCGCGCGGGAGGCCAGCGAATGGACCGAAGCCGAGCGTGACAACCTCCTGGCCGTGGCCCGCCAGGCGGCCGAGTCCGCCGATCCGCACACCGCCATCGGACTGGCGATCGGGCTGCACTGGCCGTTCAACTACCGCGGCTGGGTCACGCACCTGGCCGACGTCCACCGGACCGCGGCCGAGGTGGCCGCGCGGTGCGGAGACTGGGCCGGCCAGGGGCAGGAGGAGAGCTACCTGGGCTGGGTCTACCGCGACCAGGGACGCTACGAGCAGGCGATCGACCGCCTGGAACGGGCCATTGTGTGCTGGGAGAAGGCCGCCCTGCCGCACCGGAGGATGGGGTCCTTCAACAACCTCGGCATCATCTACACCATGCTCGGGCAGCTCGATCTCGCCGTCGCCAACCTGACACGGGCCTGGGACATCGCCGAGCAGATCGACGACAACTACGCGCGGGGCGCCATTCTCAACAACCGCGTGCATGTGCTGTATCGGCAGGGCCGGCTGGAGGAGGCCATAGCGCAGGCGAAGGTGGCCGTCGTGGAGTGGAGCGGCACTCTGTACGGGGAAGGGTCGGCCCGCGCGACCCTGGCACGCGCCTACGTCCATGCCGGACGTCTCGCCGAGGCGGCCGACGTCTACCAGGTGGCGCTGGCGCTCCTGCGCGAGGCCGGATACCGCATCGGCTACGCCGTGACCGCCTGGTGGTCCGGCCAGACCCTGCACGCTCTGGGACGGCACGTCGAGGCTCGGCAGGACTGGCGTAACTGCTTCGAGACCCTCCTGGAGACACGCCTCCTGACCCACGCGGAGGTGAACCGACTGCTGGAGCAGCCCGTTCCGGATATGCCGGGGCCGATCAGGAACATGCTGTAGGCCGGCTACCGCAGAGATCACAGCCGGCATCCTGGTGATCCACGGACGCGGCCGGCCTCCGGCGGCAGCACGCGCGCGCCCGCCACCGCGGAGCCGTCCCTCACCGCGTCCCTCCAAACGGCGTCACCGGTTCAAGAGGTGGCGACGATTGCGTAGCTCGAAGTCACCTGTCAGAGTGGTGATGTGAAGCATGTGTTTCTGTGCGGCAACCCGGCGCTCGACCTCGCCTGCACGCTCCGCGCGCGCCGTACGGAGCGCTTCGAGACGCTCGACACCGCGGACCGGCTCGAGGCCTGGTACTTGGAGTCCGGCCTTGTCGACGCCGTCTCCTCCTGTGGGGAGGCGGATCTGGCCCAGGCGGTGGCGGTGCGGGAGGCCATCTACGCGCTGGTCGCCGCCCGGCTCGCCGGTGACGGATACGACGGTGAGGCGCTCGCCCTGGTGAACGAGACCGCGCGCGAGCCCGCGGCGGCCCCCCAGCTCACGGCCGCCGGGCGGTGGGTCGAGGCGACCCCGGCGCAGGTGCTGTCCACCGTGGCCCGGCATGCCATCGAACTGCTCAGCGGGCCCGAGGTGCCGCTGATGAAGGAATGCGCCAACCCCGAGTGCACCAAGATCTTCATTGATCGATCGCGGGGCGGGCGCCGGGAGTGGTGCGGCATGGAGTCGTGCGGCAACAAGATCAAGGCGGCTGCTTATCGGGCCCGCAAGAAGGAGGCCCAGGCGGCCGGCGCGCGCTGATCCCGGCGGCCGAGCCGGAGCGCGAGCAGGTCCCCACCGCCCCCGCACCCTGGTCGCCGTCGTCGCAGCGGCCACCCAGCGGCGGGATCGTGATCCCGGCCAGTGCTTGGCGTGTCCCTTCCGGGTCGACGGCCGTAGGAGGTCTTGGCGCAGAAGGCAGGTTCTGAGATCCATGGAGAATTTCGATGCAAGAGTTTCGATGCCCATTCCGTGGATCCATGTGGCGCTGAATTCCAGCGATCAGAGGTTCGTCTCGACATCAATCATCTTGGTGAAGACGGTTTATTCCAGCAGGTCATACAACGGTAATGGGCGTAGCGGGCACCGAGGTCACGGCCGGCAGTTCCGCGACCGATCCGGCCATGAGCCAAGCCGGGGTCACATGACTCGGCGTCCACCGACAAGCTCGACCGAGCGACGTCGACAGAGGTGCTGGTACGCGGCTTGACCTGGGCGGATGTCGATCGACACGGCAAACATCATGCTGGGCGCATGTGCGTGTGCAGCTTTGTTGCAGCTTTCGGCTTCACCATTGACACCTTTTGATACTCGCCTCTATGGTCCGAGTGAATGGTAAGCGCTTTCCACCAGTGTCAGCAGAGAAGAGCTTTTCGGCGTACGGCTCTCGACGTCCCCACCTTTGCCGTGGCCGCAGTACGCCACACCACTTCGCCGTTTCCGCGCCGCTCGCGCGGATTCGTGTGCCTCTAGCCGCTCCAAGAGAGGTCCAATTTGGACAGACCCAACTTTCGCGCGCCCGCCTACCCCGCGCTGACGTGATCCCGTGACACACCCGATGCTCCGGGCGCCCTGCAGCAGGCCCGCAGCATCGAGCGCACAGACAAGAACGCACCTGGCATTCGACGACGAAGGTGAGACGAGGATGAGACGAGCAGTCGCGTTGCGACTCCAGGCGGCGCTGGCCACGGCGGCCGTTGCGGCCGCGATCGGTGTGGTTTTGCCGGTGATCCAGGCGTCGGCGGCGTCCGCCGGCGCCACCGGCTACGCGACCGGCAACGGTGGGACCACCGGCGGTGCGGGCGGTCAGACGGTGAGGGCCACCACGGGGACCGCGATCCATGCGGCCCTGTGCAGTCGGGCCAGCAGCAGCACCCCGATCACCATTCAGGTTGAGGGGACCGTCAATCACGGCAACACCAGCAAGGTGTCGGGCGGAAGCTGCAATACCGCCGACGGCGTGATCGAACTCAAGCAGATCAGCAACGTCACGATCATCGGGGTCGGCAATGGGGCCGTCTTCGACCAGCTGGGCATCCACATCCGCGAGGCCAGGAACATCATCATCCAGAACGTGACCGTCCGGAACGTCAAGAAGTCCGGCTCGCCCACGTCCAACGGTGGTGACGCCATCTCCATGGAGAGCAGCGTCCGCAACGTCTGGGTCGATCATGTCACGCTGGAGGCCTCGGGCGGGGAGTCGGAGGGGTTCGACGGCCTCTTCGACATGAAGGACAACACCCAGTACGTGACCCTGTCCTACAGCATTCTGCGCAACTCCGGCCGCGGCGGGCTCATCGGGTCCAGCGAGAGCGACCTCTCGAACGGCTTCATCACGTTCCACCACAACCTGTACCAGAACATCGACTCCCGCACGCCCCTGCTGCGTGGCGGCATAGCTCACATCTACAACAACTCCTACGCCAACCTCCACGAGTCCGGCATCAACTCCCGGGCCGGGGCTCGCGCCAAGGTGGAGAACAACTACTTCAAGGACTCCAAGGACGTCCTGGGCACCTTCTACACCAGCGAGGCCGGCTACTGGCAGGTCGGCGGCAACGTCTTCGACAACGTGACCTGGTCCAGCCCCGGCAGCGAGAACAACCCCGCCGGCCCCGACCCGCAGTCCAACACCACCGTCAGCATCCCGTACCCCTACAGCCTCGACGGGGCAAGCTGTGTGCCGAACATCGTCAGCCAGACGGCGGGCGCCAACAAGGGTATGCAGGTGTCGAACGGAAACTGCTCGCCACAGACACCGACGGCGACACCGACCAGCCCTACGCCGTCAACCAGCGCGACGCCGTCAACCAGCCCCACACCCAGCGGGACCAACCTCAGTATCGGGGCCGGCTCCGACGGCTCCA
Source organism: Nonomuraea turkmeniaca (assembly GCF_005889735.1). Lineage (GTDB taxonomy): Bacteria > Actinomycetota > Actinomycetes > Streptosporangiales > Streptosporangiaceae > Nonomuraea > Nonomuraea turkmeniaca. The sequence goes on along the minus strand of NZ_VCKY01000087.1, from coordinate 25,350 downwards.
GCAAGGCCGACGGGACGAGCTACGGCAACGTGCGGGACGGCAACATGAGCACCTACTGGTCGCCGGCCGGCTCGACCGGGGACATCTCGATCAAGTGGGGTTCCGCGCAGACGGTGTCCAGGATCGTCATCCGTGAGGCGTCCGGCTCCGCAGGTGCCATCGGGTCCTGGCAGGTCATCAACGCAGGCACTGGCGCCGTCCTGAAGTCCGGCAGCGGGGCGGGCGCCATCACCTTCGCCTCGACCTCGCTGAGCAAGATCACCTTCAGGATCGCCGGCTCGACCGGCACGCCGCAGGTCGCCGAGTTCGAAACCTACGCCGGGTAGCAGGCCGGTCCCGCCGCCCGCTGCTGATCGCCCGGAACGGGGGCGGGGGCCGTCAGACTGACGGGCCCCGCCCCTCTGCCCCGGCCGGTCCGGGTCGCGCCTGCCGGTAGGGCGTTCCGGGAGTTCAGTCCAGGATCATGGGACAACGGAGTGCGGCTCGGATGCTGGTGGCGGGATCGCCGAGGTGGTAAATCCGTTCCGATGGTTCGATGCCGTCCAGGAATTCCTGGTAGCGGGCGGCGTAGGTCAGGTGAGCCAGCGGCTGGGCGAGTGCGAGCGCGCGGGCCGGGGCGCAGCCGGGCACGTGGATGGACCAGGCGTCGATCCAGGCCTGCGCGGCGGCGGGGCGTTTGGCCGGAGGCAAGAAGGCACAAGCTCGTGCCCCATCCAGCGTCGGGTTGCCGAGGTGGCCGTCGGCGAAGTCCACCACGGTCGGCGGGCCGCCGTCGCTGCGCCAGTTGCCGGGGTGGAAGTCGCCGTGCACGATCGTGTCGGGCAGACCGCACTCGGCCAGCAGGGGCCACTGGTCGACCAGATCGTACGCGCTCGCGCGTTCCTCGGCGGTCAGCTCGCGGCCCACCTCGCCGTCGAGCAGCGAGCGGACCTGCTCGGCGACGACGGGCCCACGTCGGTCCGGCAAACCGGGCGGGATCCCACCGGGTGTCTCGGCCAACGCGGCCTGCGCGGCGACCAGGCGGGTGACGGCGCTCGTGATGGTCTCGACGGAGGCATCCCAGCAATCTTCGCCGGACAGGTGCTCCATCAGGACCCGCCCCGGTCCTGATGCGATGACCGTGGGAACCAGGCCAGGGTCCAGGTCCGCGAACGCACCGATGATGGCGGCCTCGTCAGCGGCGAAGGCCGGCGTCGCCTTCAGCCAGACCGGGCCTTGGCGTGTGGGCAGGCGGAACAGCCCGGCCAGGTTCCAGGTCTTGCGCTGCTCGACCGGCCCGGTCGGCGGGCGGCCCGCCGCCGTCAGGATGTCCGATGCCCAGCCGAGCAGATCGTGTACCTCCTCGATCCGCGCCCACGGGGCACGCAGCTTCTCGGGCTGGTCCAACGCCCCTTGCTGGGCGGGGGGCGGGGCCAGCAGCCCTGGCGCGGGCGGCTGGAGCGCCTCGACGTGATAGGTCACATGTCCGTCGCGACCGCCCTCGCCGCCCTCCACACTCAGCAGACGCAACACCAGCACGTCCACTCCGAGCGACTGGCGCGCATGCGCGACGACCGGCTCGACTTCCGACCACCACGGCACGTCCACCGCGAACGGGCCAAGGACGCCAAGACAGTCCTCACCCGATGTCACCCATGCACTGACTGCCCGGCTCATATGGTCAGTCTCACGTGGTTCCGTCGCCTCTCGCCACGGAATATTCCGGTCATGGGCCTTCGGTGAATCCGATCCAAGGATCTTCAGATTTCGCGGAGAATTGCCGCCCCACGTATGGCGCGCACGGCCACATCACAACCGAAAAATATGGTTGTGAATCCACTCGTAACCATGCCGCTTTTTCTTCACCGTGGCAGGAACCCCCCCGATAGGAGGCTCGGATGCGTCTGAAACAAGCTCTCCTGGCCATGACGGCGGCGGCCGGACTGGTCATGGCCATCGCCACTGTCGCTCACGCGGACGTTCCACCGCCCACCGAAGGCTCCCTGCGGAAGTACGACATCACCGCCACGTACGTGTCCGGTGTGTCGGCCGGTGGTTACATGGCCAACCAACTCCACGTCGCCCACTCGAGTGTCTTCCAGGGCGTCGGCATCATGTCCGCCGGACCGTACGGCTGCGCCGACGGTGACGATTCCGCGGCCACCATCGCGCAGAACGCCTGCATGAAGACCAATATGCGCCGCCGGACCCCGGCCGAACTGGAGCAGATGACCCGGGACCGGGCCGCGGCGGGCACCGTCGACCCGGTCGCGAACCTGAGTGGAGACCCGGTGTGGCTGCTGCACGGCTCCAACGACCAGACTGTGCTGCGGGCGGTCAACGACGACCTGGCCACCTACTACCGTGATTTCGGCGCGAACGTCGTCTACAACACCTCCACCGGTGCCGGACACGGTTGGGTCAGCCCGTTCGGCACCGTCTCATGCGCGTCGACCGCCTCACCGTACGTCAACGACTGCGGCACCGACCCGCAGCGGGAGATGCTCGGGCATCTATTCGGCAGCGTGAACGCGCCCGCCACCACCCTCACCGGCAAGCTGATCCAGTTCGGCCAGAACGGCCACGCTCCCGGCGGCAGCGCCGATGGCATCAGCATGGGCAACGTGGGATTCGCCTACGTGCCCCAGAGCTGCGAGTCCGGCCCGTGCAAGCTCATGGTCGCCCTGCACGGTTGCTACCAGTACCACGGCCTGATCGGTGACACGTTCATGGACCAGGCGAACCTCAACGAGTACGCCGACACCAACAACATGATCGTGCTCTATCCGCAGGCCAAGGAGAGCTACTTCCCCATCCTCAACCCTCGCGGCTGCTGGAACTGGTGGGCCTACGGCAGCGACACGCAGTACGCCCAGAAGAACGGCAAGCAGATCACGGCCATCATGAACATGGTCACCGCTCTCGGAGGCGGCCCAGGCGGACCCGGACCGACTCCGACCCCGACCCCGACCCCGGAATGTGTGACCGCGCACAACGTCGCCCACACCATGGCGATGCGTGCCTACGCCGTCTGGGGTCAGACCTACGCCATGGGCTCGGGCCAGCACCTCGGCCCGTGGAGCTCCCTCACCACCAGCTCCATCAAGCAGACCTCGCCTGGCAACTGGGTGAAGTGCTGAACAACCAGGGGTGCCCATTGCCCTGCCCGTGCGTGCCTGCGGGCAGGGCACCATGGCGCTACCTGCCCGGCGGATGATTCACCCTGTTGGGCCGGGCGTAGAAGCCTTTGTCACTGCTCGCCCGGCTGGCGATACTCCGTGATCGCGTTCTGGCCGATCGCCCACAGCGGCTTTCCGCCGGGAAGGGCGGTCATCGCGGTCACCGGGGCGGAAGGCGCGACCCCCGACCACCGACCGCCCGCGCCGGCCAGCAGTCGGTAGCCGTCCGCGCCCTCGGAGACGAACCGCCGGCAAGCTACCCACATCACCCCGCCACTGTCGCGGGCGATCCCGGTCAGCCGCCCGCCTTCGATGGCGACCGCCTGCCAGGCCGTGCCGTTCCACCGGTATGACAGCGGGCGGAACGTACCGTCCGCTGTGTCGTAACCGCCTACGGCCCATACCTCGTCGGTGGTCGAGGCCAGCACCGCCGACAGTCCCGACATGGACGAATCGGGCAGTGACAGCGCGGGCAGGGGCATCCGCTGCCAGGCCCGGCCGTCGAAGTGCGCGACCGCAGGCTCCGACTGCGCGTAGGCGTCGTCCGGCAGCGGGTCCGCCTCGCCGACCGCCCAGATGTCCCGCGGCGACAGCGCGACGGCGGCGTGCGTGACGATGGGGATCGACTGGCTGGTCCAGCGTCGTCCGTCGAAGTGCCGCGCCCACCTGTCACCGAACGTCCACGCCTGCCCTCCGCTCAGCGCGATCACCTCGGACGGGCCTGCGGGATCCTCTTCGGAGGTGCTCGCCGGATGGGGAGTGAACGACCAGCGCCGCCCGTCGAAGTGCAGCAGCCCGGACTCTCCCCCCTCCGTGTCCTCGGCGATGACCCATACGTTGCCCGGGTCCGAGGCGTCCACTTTGGTGAGCGTGACGTGTCGGGCCGCCTTCGGCAGCTCCTTCGTCACCCGTCGCCAGTGCTCCCCATCCCACCGGACCAGCAGCGCCTCGTGGCCATCGGTGCCGAAGGGACGCTCACCGACCGCCCACGCGTCAGCCTCGCCCGTGGCCGCGATGTCCAGGAATCGGGCGTCGTGGTCCAGTCCCTTCTGCCGGTAGACCACCCGCCAGCGCCCCTTGGGACGCGCCGCGCCCGGGGTGTGGCTCGTCCCCGCAGACGGGAGGTCAGCAGGGCTGGGCCTGGATGAGACGCGATCACCCGGGCTGGGCTCGCCGCCGGTCGCCGAGACGACCGAACATCCGGCCGAAGCCACCACCATCGCCAGGGTGGCGGCTGCCAGTCGCGGGCCCACTCTGTCTCCCTTCGACGCGTGCCGCACGGTCGCGGTCCCGGATGTCTCCCCGCTCGCCGGGGCGGCGACACAACGGTAGCCCCGCCCGCCCGCTGGATGAACATCAGTGCGGTAGTTCGTTCCGCGAATTTGTTGGTCTGGGCCAGTGAGTGAGCATGTTGACGGGCGCCGGATCACATGTGCTGAGCCTGAGGATGAGTTGCGATTCGTGGTGCGAACTAATATGGTTCGTGACACGAACTCGACCCTTTTCGTGTGGGAGCGTGAATGATGAGTCGTACAGTCGTGGTCATCGGCGGAGGTTACGGTGGTTCTACGGTCGCCAAGGCGCTGGACCTGGAGGCCGACGTCGTCCTCATCGACCCCCGTGAGGCGTTCGTCAACTCGGCCGGCTCGCTGCGGGCGCTGACCCAGCCCGGCTGGGCGCACAACATGTTCTTCCCCTATGACCAGTGGCTCAGGCGCGGCACGGTGGTGCGCGATCGCGCGGTCTCGGTGGACCCAGGCGGCGTCACTCTGGCCTCAGGCCGGCGGATCGAGGCCGACTACCTGGTTCTGGCCACCGGCTCCAGCTACGCCTACCCCGCCAAGCCCGCCTCTGACGCCACAGACGAGGTCCTGGACGACCTGCTCCGGACCCACAAGGAACTGGCTGGCTCTGAGCGGGTGCTGATCCTCGGCGCCGGGCCGGTCGGCCTGGAACTGGCCGGGGAGATCAAGGAGGTCTGGCCGCACAAGCGCGTGACCATCGTCGACCCGGCCGAGCAGCTGCTGGCCGCCTTCCCCGCGGAGATGCGCGAGGAGCTGCGCCGCCAGCTCGATGAGCTGGATATCCACCTGCGGCTGGGCGCCGGCCTGACCGCACCCCCGGCGACCGAACCCGGCCAGGCGGCCACGTTCACCGTCACCACGACCGGTGGGGAGGAGATCATCGCCGACATCTGGTTCCGCGCGCACGGCGTACGCGTCAACAGCGACTACCTCGCCGACGGTCAGCTGACGACTCGTACGCCGCAGGGGCAGGTTCCCGTCACCGAAACCCTCAACGTCCACGGGCACGACGCCGTTCATGAGCACGTCTACGCCATCGGCGACATCACGGATGTCGCCGAGGCGAAGATGGCCGGGTACGCGATGCAGCACGCAGAGGTGGTGGCCCAGAACATCATGGCCCACCTGCGCGGCGAGCAGCCGGAGGCCACCTACCAGCCGTTGCCCCACCCCATGATCCTTCTTCCGCTCGGCCCGCGTGGCGGTGTCGGCCAGCTGCCCACCCCCGACGGCCCGGCCGTCGTCCCGGCCGAGACGGTCTCGGCGTACAAGGGGGCCGACCTGTTCACGGGGCGCTTCACCGAGCAGTTCGGCGCCGCCTGACATGGACTACTCGGGCTGGGCGGCAGCGGCGCTTCAGTGTCCCGGCTCGTCCTGGGCACCATGAACTCCGGGACGGAAACGTCCGAAACAAGACAGCCGCACGATCACGAACCGTGCGCACGAGGCAATTGCAGGGAAAGGCAGAACATTGTCCGGACATAACATCGTCTTCGGTTTTGGCGCACATTCCGGCATTGACCACATAGCCGAGCTGTTGCGCATGGCCCAGCAGGCCGACCTGGACGGGCTTGACCTCTTCACCTTGTCAGACCATCCCTACATCGGCGGGCGCGTGGACGCCTACGCCGCGCTCGGCTTCATCCTCGGACGTACGCAGCACATCGCCGGCTTCGCCAACGTCACCAACCTGCCGACCCGGCCCGCTCCCATGCTGGCCAGGACCGTGACGTCGCTGTCCGCGCTGTCGGGCGGCCGGATCGTGCTCGGCATGGGCGCGGGCGGGTTGTGGGATCGGATCGCCGACATGGGCGTGCCGCGGCTGACGCCCGGCGACGCCGTGGACGCCTTCGAGGAGGCGATCGTCCTGGTCAAGCTGCTGTCGGGCGGCGGCCCGCCGGTCACCTACCAGGGCAACCACTACCAGGTGCACCAGATCGAGCCCGCTCCCGTCGCCGCGCCGCCCGTGTGGACCGGATCGGTCGGCCCGAAATCCCTGGCCGTCACCGGCCGCGTGGCCGACGGCTGGATCCCCGGCCACGCCGCCGACTGGCTCAGCGAACGTTACCGGGCATCCCGGCCCATCATCGACGAAGCGGCGGCGTCCGTCGGCCGCGATCCGAGCGAGATCCGCACGATCTTCAACTTTCCCGGACGCATCACCGACCGGCCGCTGCCCGCCACGCGCGACCGCGACGGCCGCTGGCTCGGCGGCTCCGTCGGCCAGTGGGTCGAGGAGCTGACCGGAGCCGTGCTGGAGCACGGCGCGTCGGGCTTCACGCTCTTCTCCGCCGGCCACGGCGCCCCAGACCTCACCGTCCTGGCCCGCTGGGCCCAGGAGATCGTCCCGTCCGTCCGCGAGGCGATCGCGAAGTAGCGGCCACCGGCCGCACGCTGCTCCCGGGTTCACCGTTCCAGAGGGCTACCGGCCGCTCGGGTGCACGATCGGCACCGGCGCCGGCTGCAGGACCGGAGGTCGTGGGCAGGGCAGAAGCGTGGACATCCGGATGCCTCTTGACTGGGGTCTTGACAACCTTGCCGGGAGCCATAGCATTCGCGTCAGAAACGGTAACGCGATCCCATGGTCATCGCCCCGTCGGGATGTTCGTCAGATCCTCAGGCTCGCCGGGGCATACGTCGGCACGGAAATGTTAGCGCGAACATTGATCTTCGTGGACCGCTTCCGTGTTCCTCCGTCTCCGGTCGTCGACCCGTCTCCGATCTGCCTCGTAGAAGGGTGCCCGTTGTGTCCCTCCGCCGAAGGATCGTCGCGCACCGCCGCCCGACCGCGCATCCCAGCTCTCCAACGGAGGATCAGCATGACCATCGGGTTATGTGCGCAACTCGTGAGCCTGTTCCGGGCGATCGCGGCCACCGTCCTGCTCGCTGGTGCTGTCGTCGTCCATGCCGTGCCGCCGGCACACGCCGCTCCGGTGACCATCACCAACGGCACCCAGTTCCGTGACACCAGCGGGAATGTGCTGCATGCCCATGGCGGCGGCGTGCTGAAGTCGGGCGACCACTACTACTGGTTCGGCGAGCACCGCCATCCTGACAACACCTTCCGCGCGGTCTCGGTCTACCGGTCCACGGACCTACTGAACTGGGAGTTCCGCAGGAACGTGCTCACCCAGTCGTCACATGCCGAGCTCAACGTCGCCAACATCGAGCGACCGAAGGTCATCTACAACAGCTCCACCGGCAGATACGTCATGTGGATGCACAAGGAGAACGGATCGAACTACAGCGAGGCGCGCGCCGCCGTCGCCTCTTCGGCGACCGTGGACGGTGACTACACCTACCACGGCAGCTTCCGCCCGCTGGGGCAGCACATGTCGAGGGACATCACGCTCTACAACGACAACGGCACGGCTTACATGATCTCGGCAGCGGATGAGAACTACGACCTGCACATCTACCGGCTCACGCCGGACTACCTGAACGTCAGCTCGTTGGTGGGCAACTTCTGGAATGACGCCCACCGCGAAGCCCCGGCCATGTTCAAACGGGACAACGTCTATTTCCTGTTGACGTCGGGAGCTACGGGCTGGAATCCGAACCAGGCGCGATACGCCACCGCGTCGAGCATCTCCGGCCCATGGACCGGGTGGACCAACGTCGGCGACGGCACGACGTTCAGCTCCCAGCCGGCGTACGTGCTGCCGATCCAGGGCTCGTCGACCACTGGTTACCTGTACATGGGGGACCGCTGGGCCGGTGCCTGGGGTGGGCCGGTGAACGATTCCCAGTACGTCTGGTTACCGATCACGTTCCCCTCCACCACCAGCATGAGCCTCACCTGGTACCCCCAGATCACCATCGACGCCGCCACCGGCGTCATCACGGGCACTGGCTCCACTCCCTACTACCGGATCACCGCCCGCCACAGCGGCAGGGTGATGGATGTCGTCAGCGCCTCGACCGCGAACAACGCCGAAGTGAAGCAGTATCCGTGGAACGGCGGCGGCAACCAGAAGTGGCGGTTCGAGGACGCCGGTGGCGGCTACTACCGGCTGGTGAGCCAGAACAGCGGTAAGTGCCTGGACGTGGCAGGTGCTTCCACGGCCGATGGGGCGAACATCATCCAGTACACCTGTGGCGGCGGTGCCAACCAGCAGTGGCAGTGGGCGGCCACGGGCAGCTACTTCCAGCTCAGGGCCCGTCACAGCGGCAAGTGCCTGGACGTCGCCGGCGCATCCACGGCCGACGGCGCCGACATCCAGCAGTACACCTGCGGCAACGGCACCCACCAGCAGTGGTCCCGCACACAGTCCTGAACCGGTCCCGGGTGTGTCCGGGGCGTCGTCAGGCTCCCGGTCCGTGCAGCTCGGAGTGACACCTGCGCACTACGTCGAGTCAGTCCGTGTCGACGCAGCGGTCCGGCAACTCGTCCACACCGGCAACGGGCTCAAGACCATCGAACTCGGTCGGTCTCGGCTCGGTCGAGACGCTCCACTGGGTGTTCAGGCACCGCTTCGGCGTCACTCCGGCGGCTATCGGCAGCGTTTCGCCACGCCCGCGCATCCATCCGCTCGATGGACGGGCGCGGCCCACTGCTGCCCTTTGGCACCAACCCCCCCGCTCCCGACCGGACACACTCGCTCGGTCACCGATCTCGTCGCGACCTGGCTTCGTGCTGCGGCGCCGGGGGTGGCCTTTGGGTCCGGGGGCTGTTGACGCAATCGTTCGGTTGCCATAATGTAGCAACTGGAAGGTTGCTACTTGTGAGAGGTTGTCATGGGTTTCCCTGATCGCGTCGAGCGGATCGTGGAGCTCGCTCACCCACCGGACAAGGTGTGGGCGGCGCTCACCACCGCCGAGGGGCTGGGCGCCTGGTTCGGTGACGAGGCGGCGATCGACCTGCGCCCGGGAGGGGCGGCCCGGATGAGCTGGGCCGGCGGGGCCAAGGTCGACATGCGCGTGGAACGGGTGGAGGAGCCGACGGTGTTCGGGTTCACCTGGCAGATCCAGGAGCTGCCTGAGGGCGATCCGCGCCGTACCTATGTCGAGTTCACGCTCGAACCGGCCGGTGCGGGCACGCGGTTGCGGGTGGTCGAGACCGGTTTCGCCCAGTTGCCAGATGATGTCTACGGCGAGGCGTACGACGGCCACGTCCAGGGGTGGGCACGCGAGCTCGGCGAACTGGCCGGCTACCTCGATGGCGGCTGATATCGAGGCGATCGCCGAGCAGGTCTTCATCGCCCTGGCCGACCCGAGCCGGCGCGCCATACTGGCCGCGCTGGCCTCAGAGGGCCCGGCCACGGCCACGGACCTGGCGGGCCGTCTGCCGATCACGCGGCAGGCGATCGCCAAACACCTGGCGCTGCTGGCCGAGGCCGGCCTGGTGACGGCCGAGCCGGGGGAGCGGCGCCGGGTGCGCTACCGGCTGCGTTCCGCGCCGATGCAAGTGGCGCAGCAGTTCCTGGCCGCGCTGGCCCGCGACTGGGACGGCCCGTTGGAGGCGTTGATGGATCACCTCGATCGGGATGCTCAGGGGGACTAGCTCGTGGTGGACGACAACTTCGGGTACGAGCCGGGGACAACGCCGTCAGTGCGAGAGCACGGATCTGAACGGGAAGGTGAACATCACCATGAAGACACCCTCGATCGTCACGCAGCAAGAGTGGGAGGCAGCACGCCAGCAGCTGCTCGTCGAAGAAAAGGAGCTGACCCGCGCCCGGGACGCGCTGGCCGCGAAGCGCCGGCGGATGCCGTGGATGGCGGTGGAGAAAGACTACGAGTTCGACGGACCCGCGGGTAAGGCGAGCCTGCTGGACCTGTTCGAGGGCCGCCGTCAGCTGATCGTCTACCGCGCCTTCTTCGATCCCGGCGTGGAAGGCTGGCCCGACCACGCGTGCGTCGGCTGCTCCATGGTGGCCGATCATGTCGGCCACCTCGCCCATCTGAACGCCCGCGACACCACGCTCGCCTTCGTCTCGCGTGCGCCCCAGCCGGAGATCGCGCGGGTGAAGGCGCGGATGGGCTGGACCATGCCCTGGTACACCCTGACCGACGAGTTCGACGCCGACTTCGGTGTGGACCAGTGGCACGGCACCAACGCGTTCATTCGCGACGGCGACAGGGTGTTCCGCACGTACTTCATCAACAACCGTGGCGACGAGGCTCTCGGGAGCACCTGGAGCTACCTAGACATGACGGCGCTCGGACGGCAGGAGGAGTGGGAGGACTCACCCGAGGGCTATCCCCAGACCCCGCCGTACGAGTGGTGGAACTGGCACGACGAGTACGGTGCGGTCGACTCGGCGCAGAAGTAGCCGGCCGAACTCGCCAAGTGGTCGCCGCCGCGCGGTCGTCCGGCGCCAGGGCATGGTTGTGCCGCGTCCTGAAGCCGGACTTTGCGACTGGGCGCGCGACAGGCTTGCCCCTTCGCCCATGGGTGCCCAGACTGAGCGGTAACCGTTCCCGGGAAGAGGCGAGATCAGCGGTGAAGGCATGGATCCTGCTCGTCGTCGGCGTGTTGTTCGCCCTGATGGGGGCGGTGTGGACGTTGCAAGGGCTGGGTGTTCTCGGCGGTAGCGCGATGAGCGGCGTCACCACCTGGGCGATCATCGGCCCGGTCGTGATCGTCATCGCTCTGGTCGTCGCCGTCATCGGCGCCCGGGGATTGGCCAAGAGGCGGCCCCGCGACTGACCCGCTGACCCGTCTGTCAGCGGCGGCATCGAGCGTCAGCGCGACCTCGCCGGCCCGAGTTCGTCACCGGTGGCGCGGACCGTCAAAGGTCCGGAAAGCTCTCGCCGCGCCGGGAAAATCCTCGGCGCCACCATTAAAGGCCGTGTCATGTAGCGAGAACGCATCTCCCGTCTCTCACGGCGGTGCGACCCTGAGCCGGCGCTCCTCCGTGTCATGACGATCACCTTGACACCTGGTTGACGCAGGAGTTCTCTGGGAAATGTGGCGTAGGTCACCATGGGGGGATTTCCATGGCAACTTATGAATATCGCTGCGTTGATTGCGGACGATTCGAGGTGCGCCTGCCCATAGGCACTGCCGCGACGGCAAGCGAATGTCCTGTGTGCCACGGCCCGGCGCCGCGCGTCTTCTCCTCGCCGTACCTGAACAGGGTGCCGGCTGCGGTGGCTGCCGCGCGCGTCCGCGCAGAGCAGAGTCAGGACCTGCCCGAGGTCGTCACGAGCGTGCCTCCCAAGCGGGGCCGGCAGTCGCTCCACCCTGCGCTGTCGCGCCTGCCCAGGCCGTGACGGCGCTCTCGCCGCGGGGTGGACCGGGCCGGCGTCGCCGATCGGGAACCAATCATCACAAGCTCGCGGAGGTGAGTCACTGATGGGAGCTGTCGGACTCCTCTACGTCGGCGCCGTGCTCTTCCTGAACGGAATGATGTTGCTGAAGAAGGTCGAGCCACGGGCGGCCGGCATCTTCAACCTCTTCGTCGGGGCCCTGCAGGTCATCACGCCCACCGTGCTGATCATCTCGAACCAGACCCGGCCGGCCGAGATTCTGGGCGCATCGGGGATCTATCTGTTCGGGTTCACCTATCTCTACATCGGGATCAACCTGCTGGGCAATTTCGACTCGACGGGAGTCGGCTACTTCTCTCTGTTCGTGGCCATCATGGCGCTCGGCTACTCGTACGCGAACTTCCAAATCCTGGGCGATCCGGCGTTCGGCGTCATCTGGCTCTACTGGGCCTTCCTGTGGTTCCTCTTCTTCGTGCTGCTGGGTCTGAAGCGCGAGGAGATCACCAGGTACACGGGCTGGGTCACGGCGATCCAGGGGTGGATCACCGCCGCGATTCCCGCGTTCCTGATCCTCACCGGCTATTGGCGGAACCCCGGTCTCTTCGCCGTCATCCTCGCCGTCTTCGGCGTGGTCGTCTTCGCCGGCCTGTGGCCGCTCACGCGGGAGCGGGAACACGTCGCGGCGACGCCGAGCCCAAGTGAAAAGGCGATGGGCGCGGGTGATCGACGGCATCGCCCCCGCTGGACCTGACAAGAGCACCGCAGACGGTCAAAGAGGAGGTGGTGCAACGCATCGAGGCCCGAGGCGCACCATCAGAGAAAGGCATTCATGATGCCAAACGTCATATTCAGCGTCGATCAATCGAAATCCATGCGCGACCAGAAAATACCGGGGCACAACCGCTGGCACCCCGACGTTCCTGTGGCGGAAATGGTACGTCCGGGAGACGAGTTCCGGGTCGAATGCAGAGAATGGACCGACGCACAGATCGGCAACAACGACTCCGCGAACGACGTACGGGACGTCGACCTGAGCGCGACCCACATGCTGAGCGGGCCGATCGGCGTCGACGGAGCCGAACCAGGAGATCTTCTGGTCGTCGACATCCTCGACCTCGGCCCCGTGCCGCAGCAGGTCGGGGAGGCGCCAGGCCAGGGGTGGGGTTACACCGGCGTGTTCGCCAAGGCGAACGGCGGTGGCTTCCTGACCGACTACTTCCCTGACGCTTACAAGGCGATCTGGGACTTCCACGGCATGATCGCCACATCGCGCCATCTGCCAGGTGTGCGGTACACCGGCATCACCCACCCGGGGCTGTTCGGCACCGCGCCGTCCGCGGACCTGCTCGCGGCCTGGAATCGGCGGGAGCAGGCGCTCATCGACACCGACCCGGAGCGGGTGCCGCCGCTCGGCCTTCCACCGCAGGCCCAGAGCGCCCTCGGTGGCACGGCAAGCGGCGAGGTAATGGAGCGGATCGCCAACGAGGGCGCCCGCACCGTTCCGGCTCGGGAGAACGGCGGCAACCACGACATCAAGAACTTCACCCGCGGGGCCCGGGTCTTCTACCCGGTGCACGTGAAGGACGCGAAGTTCTCCGGAGGTGATCTGCACTTCAGTCAGGGCGACGGCGAGATCACGTTCTGCGGCGCGATCGAGATGGGCGGCTACATCGACTTCCACGTCGACCTCATCAAGGGCGGCATGGAGAAGTACGGCATCACCACCAACCCGGTCTTCATGCCGGGCAACGTGGAGCCGCGGTACTCCGAGTTCCTGTCGTTCATCGGGATCTCGGTCGATCACGACACCGGCACGAACTACTATCTCGACGCGACGGTGGCCTACCGCAGGGCCTGCCTCAACGCGATCGAGTACCTCAAGAGGTGGGGCTACAGCGGCGAGCAGGCGTACCTGCTGCTCGGCTCGGCCCCGATCGAGGGGCGCGTCAGTGGGATCGTCGACATCCCGAACGCTTGCTGCTCGCTCTACCTGCCCACGGCGATCTTCGACTTCGACGTCCGTCCGAACGCGGAGGGGCCGGTCAGGAAGGACCGCGGGCAGTGCGCCGTGACGCGTTGACCACCATGTGACCGCCACAGCATGAGGCCCTGCCTGGAAGGAGGCCGAGGCAGGGCCTTTCACGTGGCGGCGCCCCAACCTCTGGCAAAATTTTCGCCAAGTGCCCGTGCTCCTGACCTGCCACTGAACTGATTGACCCACGCGCCTCGTCGACCGCGACAAGCGGCCCTGACCAGTGGCTCAGCGTCCCGTCCCCAATGAGCGCCGTCGCTCTGTCAACCGCCGGACGCGACCCGCCGTGTGCAAGAAGCGGCAAATATCCGCTTATCCTCGCTTTAGCGACAAATGGGGACAAACCTCCACGAGTAGAGGCGGCAATGAACAACGACGCCGTGTGGGTCCGAAGCGTGACAGGCCTGCAAATGCACCACACCACCGACCTCCAGGACGCCAGCCGATTCCTGGGCAACGCGATGATGGCGCTGCGTGCTGCTCACGTACGCACCGGCGACGACCGATACTCCGCTCTCGCGACCCAGCTCACGACCATGGCGGCGGAGGCCCGGCTGCTCGAGACCCAGGCCCGGGCACGCATGCACGGACTGCACTCGGAGGATCCCGAGCAGTTCGTCCGCTGTCGCGAGGGCGAGGAGCCGTGGCCTGACGAGATCCAGGCGGGCTTCATTCCGCGCCACACCTGCCGGGACCAATGCCTGTACCACGACCACAACGTCCTCGACGCCATCATGCAGTGCACCTGTGGACAGCCCCCGTGCCGGGCCTGCGCCATCGGCGGCACCCCCTGACACCGTCTTCCGGTGACCTGGCGAGCCGGCCCGGACCGGCTCTGTCGCCTCACTTGCGCGAGTTGCGGATGGTCAGGCGGCCGTAGGCGAGCTCTCCGGTGATCTGGACGTGCAGCCCGCCTGGACGCCGGCGGCCCGCTGGCTTGAAGATCACGCTGCCCCATCCGGTTCGCACCCCGTCGGCGTTCGCGCTCGCGCCCGCGGGCAGGATGATCACGCCCCCGCCGTACGTGAGCCACAGCTCGATGTCGATCCGCGGATGCCGGATGAGGGCCTGGGACAGGTCGAGCCGCACTCTGCCGTACTCGGAGTCGATGCGCAGGCGGCGCGGGACGTCCCAGTCGCCCGTTCGCACGACGCGCCCGCCGGTGGACCCGAGCCGGACCACCTCGGCCGGCGGCAGGTCGCCCACGATCGGTTCCAGCTCCTGGGCGGAGGTGGCGGTGAGCGCCAGTTCGAGTCGTTGCTCCAGCTCGGCCGGGTTGAGCCGGCCGTCCGCGTACGCCTGCTGGACCAGCTCCACCGCGCTGTCACGATCCCGGTCGGTGAGGTGTGCCGCAGCGTGGTTCATCGACTGACGGCTCTCTTGTACAGCCGCGTGGCCAGCGGCACGAACACGACCAGCAGCACGACCGACCACGCGAAGGACACCGGCACCGCGTGCTGCAGCGGCCAGGCGGTGGGCGCGGGCATGGCCGGGCTGACGTTCCCGAACAGCTCGCGCGCGGCCTGGACGAGCGTGGAGACCGGATTCCATTCGGCGATCGGCTTCAGCGGTCCGGGCAGGCGCGCGCTGTCGACGAAAGCGTTGGACAGGAAGGTCAGGGGGAACGACAGGATGGTGGCCACGTTGTTGAAGGCCTCGGGCGTGCGCAGGGCCAGCGCGACCGTCGCCGTCACCCAGGAGAAGGCGTAGGCGAACACCATCAGCATCAGGAACCCCAGGGCGGCCTCGAACGGCGAGGTGTGGATGCGCCAGCCGACGACCAGCCCGACGAGCGCCATCGTGGTCATGCTGGTCAGGTTCATGATCACGTCACTGACGGTCTGGCCGGTCAGCACCGCCGAGGGGGACATCGGCAATGTGCGGAACCGGTCGAAGATGCCCTTCTGCAGGTCCTGCGTCAGCGTGTAGCCGGTGATCTGCCCGCTCGTGACGATCGTCATGACGAAGATCCCGGGGAGCAGGTATTCCCCGTACGACATGCCGGGCAGGTTGATCATGCTGCCGAAGATGTAGGTGAACAGCAGCACGAACACGATCGGCAGCATGACCACGCCGCCCAGCAGATCGGGGGCCCGCCGGATCTTCAAGGCGTTGCGCTTGGCAATCGTCATGCCGTCGGCGACAGCCAATTGCAGGGTGTTCATCGGACGGTCTCCTTGGTCTTCTCGTCGGCCTGGTGTCCCGTGAGGGTCAGGAACACGTCGTCCAGGGTGGGCCGGCGCAGACCGGCATCGCGTACGGTGATCCGCTCGGCGGCCAGGTGGCCGAGCGCCTTGGTCAGTGCGGCGGCGCCGCCGGCGACCGGGATCGTCACCTGCAAAGTGGTGGCATCGCTCTGCAGGTCCCCTACGGCCAGCGGCGCCAGCGTCCGCGTGGCGGTCTCCAGGTCCGCCGCGCTCGTCACCGACAGCTCGATCCGGTCGCCGCCGACCTGGTCCTTGAGCTCGTCGGCGGTGCCGAGCGCGATCACGTGTCCGTGGTCGACCACCGCGATGCGGTCGGCGAGCCGGTCGGCCTCCTCCATGTACTGGGTGGTGAGCAGCACCGTCGTGCCCTCCGCGACGAGCTCAGAGATGACGTCCCACAAGCTCGCTCGGGCTCGCGGGTCCAGGCCGGTGGTGGGCTCGTCGAGGAACAGCACGGGCGGGTTGGCGACCAGCGCGCCGGCCAGGTCGAGCCGTCGCCGCATGCCTCCCGAGTAGCCCTGCACCGGGCGGTCGGCCGCCTCCGTCAGGTCGAAGCGCTCCAGCAGCTCGCGGGCGCGCTGCCGGCTGCGCTTGACGCCCAGGTGGTAGAGGCGGCCGACCATTTCCAGGTTCTCGGCGCCGGTGAGGTGGTCGTCGACGGCGGCGTACTGGCCGGATGCGCCGATGTGGCCACGCAGCCGGCCGGCGTCGCGGACGACGTCGAACCCGGCCACGGTGGCCCGGCCGGCGTCCGGTTTCAGCAGTGTGGTCAGGATGCGCACGGTGGTGGTCTTGCCGGCGCCGTTCGGGCCGAGCAGTCCGAACACTGTGCCGGCGGGGACCGACAGGTCCATACCGTCGAGGGCGACCACGTCGCCGTACCTCTTGGCCAGACCCTCGGCCACGATCGCGTCAGGCATGAACTCTCCTTGGTTTGTCAGGAACGGTGGATGGCGATGTCGCCGTAGGCGGTGTGCGCCCGTACCTCGACGACCTCGTCGGACTGGCCGGGGCCGTCGCTGGAGTGCAGAGCGACGTCCACGGTGCCGTACTTCGAGCTCACGTCCAGCCAGGCGGCGGTGCCCTGGCGGATGCCGAGATCCAGCCCGCCGCCAGTCGTCTCCATGACGACCGAGCCGGACACCACCTCGTCGATCCGCACGCTGCCGTAGGCGGTCTTGACGGCCACGCCGGCCAGGGCGCGGTCGACGGTGATGTCGCCGTGGGCGGTGTTCAGCCGCAGGTCGCCGGTGACCTCGCCGAGGCGGAGGTCTCCATGGGAGTTCTTGACCACCGCTGTGCCGTCGATCTCGCCGATGCGGATGTCGCCGTGGGTCGTGGTGACCTCGGCGTGTCCGGACGAGCGGGTGACCGAGATGTCGCCGTAGGTGGTCTTCAGCCGCAGCCGGCCGGCCTGTTCCACCCGGATGTCGCCGTACGAGGTGGTGAATGCCACCTCGCCGAGCGGCCCCCTGCCGCGCAAACTCGCCCCAGCCTTGGCGTCCAGGTGGGAGCCGGCCGGCAGGTCGATCGTCACATGGACCGAGCCGCTCCGGCCTAGCAGTGAACGCGCCCAGTCCGCGGGCGACGCCACGAGCTTGTCGAGCGAGAGGCCCCAGCCGGACGTCGAAGCGGCCCAGTCCTTGTCCGCCCACACCCGGAGCCTGCCGTCGGCATACTCGATCTGGGTGTGCAGAGCGGCCTGCACGTCGGCGTCGTCGAACTCGTCGCTCGGGCGCACCTCGACGACGGTGTCGGCGCGGTCGCTCGCGTTGATGTGGATGGTGGCGGTCGCCATGTCGACGATGACGACGATGGGGTCTGGGGTGTCGAAGGTCGGCATTGTGGTCCCCTCGTCGTGGATTGGCGTGGTCATCAGCGCACCCAGCCGCTGTAGCGCTTGCCGGTCTGCTGGGCCGCGCCCCTGCCGGAGCGGCGGCCCGACTCGCCGGAGTCGAGCGCGGCCGAGACGGCGCGGACCAGCCAGGCGTTGACCGACAACCCGTCTCGGGCGGCGGCCTCCTCGATGCGCGGCTTGAGGTGCTCGGGGACCCGGAGGGAGATCCGGGACGTACCGCCCTCATCGCTGTCCGGCGGTGGCGCGGGCGGCGGGCTGGACGATCTCCCTCGTTCGCCCTCTTCTTCGAAAGACCCGCCGACCAGCGGTGGCGTCACGACGAAACCGGGGTCGCGGCCGCGCAAGCGCACCTCGACCGAGCCCGGTGCGAGGTCGTGGGTGATTTCGTCCGCAGCAGCGGACAGAGCCTCCAGCAGCGCGAGGCGGGTGGCCGACTCGAGCGTCGCGGCGAGCCGCTCGCCCACCGCGCGAGCTTCCTCGCCGCCCGCGGCGGCGGCAACCGCGAGTTCGCGGCGAAGGTGATCGACGTACGGCGCAAGGTCCATGACGCCACTATGACATCATGGTGACGTCATATCAACCCGGTGAACAGAACAGAGTGACGTCATGGAGGCGTCACGCTGTTTGAGGCTGACGTCCTTCGGGATGCGCCCCGCAACGAGGTCCGCTCTGCCGGGCCTGTGGCATGCCCTTGAGGGTGGTCGCGGAACTCTCAGGCCACCTTTGCCGATGGCGCCGCCGCCGCGCACGGCGCCATCACCGTGCTGATGTCGTATCGGTTCGCCACCGTGCGCATGGCCGACTCGTATCCGAGCGGGACCCCGATTCATCGGCGATCTTTGATCTATCGGGTGGTGAGTGATAAAACGGTGATAGGTGCGATTCCAAGGTGCGGCGGTGACAGCCCGCCGGTTCCGTCGGCTTCGGCGGGACGACTCGGTGCGATTCCGGGCCACGCGGTGATACCCCGCCACCTCTCGGGCCTGTTGGGGCCCCTGATTCTCCGTGCGGTGAGGCTGGTCCTCCTGCTGTAGAGAGGTGGTGTCGCATGTTCACCGGCAATGTCCAGGAAATCGGCACGGTGGTGGCCGTCGACGAGGCGCGCATCGCGGTCAACGCTCCCAAGGCCGCCGGGGGCGCGCCGGGTTCGATCTGCCTGAACGGCGTTGGCCTGACCGTCCTCAAGGCCGCGCACGAGGCGGAGGTGCTGGAAGCCGGGCTTTCGGCCGACACCCGGCGCAGATCGACCCTCGACCGGGTCCGGCCGGGCACCCGGGTCAACGTGGAGACTCCTCTGACACTGGGTGACCCGCTCACCGGCCACCTGGTACAGGGCAACGTGGACGCCGTGGGCAAGATCGTGCGCATCGATGACGAGGGAGCCGCGCAGCGCTTGTGGATCAAACCGCCCGAGCGTTTCCTCCCGCTGATCGTCGCGAAGGGTCAGATCGCGGTCGACGGCGTGAGCCTGACCGTCGCGGAGGTGTCCCGCGACCGGTTCTCGGTGGCGCTGATCCCGCTGACTCTCCAGGCCACCACGCTGTCGGAGCTGTCTGCCGGCGATCGGGTGAACCTGGAACCCGACCTGGTCGTCCGCCTGGTACGGCGCCGGCTGCCCGACCTGGCGCAGGCGGTGACCGACGTGGTGGCGGCACTTCCGTGGGCCGGAAGGCTCTCCGGCGGGCGCGGCGTGCAGCGGGCACTCGCGCAGGTCGCCGCTGGAGGAGCCGTGGTGATCTGGGATCCGGACCGGGAAGGCGAAGGTGACGTGGTGTTCGCGGGTGCGCGTCTGCGCCCGGAGGCGTTCACCTTCCTGCTCACCCAGGTATGCGGCCATTCGACCGTGCCGTGCGCTCCGGAGGTGCTGGGCCGGCTGGAGATCGACCCCGTCCCCGGTCCCGGAGACCGGCACGGCACCCGCCCGCACATCCCCGTTGATCTGGCCACCGGGACCGGCACCGGAGTGTCGGCCGCCGAACGCGCCGCGACCGTGCGCCGCCTGGCACACCCGGACGCCAGGCCGGCCGACTTCCTGCGGCCAGGACACGTCTTCCCGCTCGCCGCGCGCCCTGGAGGGCTCTCCGAACGCGCCGGTCACACCGAGGCCACCGTCGCCCTGTGTGTGGCGGCCGGGTTGCCGCCCGTCGGAGTGTGCTGCGAGGTCATGAACCCCGATGGGACCATGGCGCAGGCCGCCGACCTGGAGATCGCCGCCCTGCGCTGGGGGCTGCCCCTGCTGGATGTGGCCGATCTCAGAAAGCACCTGTGACCACAGCGGGCCGTGTCCCTTTGTGGTGACCCCCGCTTCTTCGGGGGTACCTCCAGCTCAGGCACTCCAGCACGGGGATCGACGACCTCATCGAGATCCCGGCCCGCCATCGGAGGCCCCCTCCGTGGCGGGCGCCTCGGTGGTCGGCCTGGTTCGGGCCGCCCAGCCGCGAACGTGAGCCGATGCGATGATCACCCGTGGTGCGGAGAGGCGCTTGTCGAGCTGTCCGCGCGCAGAGAGTCGATGGCGGCCAGACTCCCACCGGCCAGGTCCACCCCGACTGCCTGCAACATCACCACGAGTGCGCCGTCCGCGAGGCCCCGCGCCAAGTCGTCCGATCCCGCGTCCGTCAGCCGCGCGGTCTCTTCCAGAATCCCCGAGATGACGGAGCGGCAGCGCGCCGCCACCGCCTCGTCCCTGCGTGCCGTGGCGCACGCCTGCAACCACAGGCCGGTGATGACCCCACCGGCGAGCAGCTCACGGAAGCCGGCACGCATCGCGGGCCACGGGTCGGCGGGAGACGTCGCCGCGGCCCGCCGGAAGAGCTCACGTATCTGACGTTCCATCTCGTCGAGGCAGGCCAGGAAGAACGCATGCTTGCTGCCGAACAGCCGGAACACGTACGGCTGCGACACCCCGATCTCGTTCGCGACCTGCTGGATCGACGATGTCGTCAGCCCGTGGTCGGCGAAGACACGCATGCCGGCCGCGATGGCCTCCGCGCGTCGTTGTTCCGCGGTACTGCGCCTCGTTTCCATGCCCCAAGCATCACATAGTAACTACTTACTAACAAGAGTGGCGCCGGTCGCACGATGTTGCTGGCCCGGCACCTCCGGGATTTCCGTACCCACAGGGTCAGGCCTTCGCCGGATTGAGCACGTCCGAGATCGCATAGAGCTTCCAGCCGTCGGCCGTCCGCTTGAACGCGTAGAAGCCCGAGACCGTCTCGATCAGCGAGCCGTCCTTGCGGATGCGGTCCCCTCGGTAGAGCACCACATGCGCCTTGACCGGCGACAGCGCGACAACCTCGAACCGGGAGTTCACGGTCGTGTGCCAAGCTTTGGTCCGCTTCAGGTCGGCCGGATCGATCGGGAAGGCATCGTACATCCGGACCTCGGCCTCGCCGATGTGCGCCAGCGGATAGGCCACCACTGCGTCGATGCCGGGGAGGTCGCCCTCGATGAAGGCCTGCAGATACCGCTCGTAGGTGGCGTGCACCTCCGCCGTCGCGTCATCGGCGCCGGTCGTTCTTCGCCGCGCGTACACCTCTATCTCGATCTTCATGCGCGGATCGGCGAGTCCGCAGACCATCATGGTGGCAGCCGGTTGGACCGACGCGAAATGCCGGCGCAGCACCGGCCAGCACGGCTCGAAGTCATCGCGGTCGGGCAACAGGTAGCGCACCCGCACCACGTCGGCGAGCGAACTGCCGGCCTGTGCCAACGCCGCCTCGATGTTGCGGACACATTGCTCGGCCTGCTCGACCACGTCGGCCGAGATGGTCATGGTCGCGTAGTCGAACCCGGTTGTGCCCGACACGTGCACCCAGTCGTCGTCGACGACAGCATGTGCGTAGCCGATCGCCGGCTCGAACGGGGAGCCGCTCACGATTGCCCGTCGTCCAGCCATGCGAAGAACGTACACCGCGAACAGCTCCCAGTCCTCGGCTCCGGAGACGCGAGGGCCCCGCGACTCAGCACTTCGCCGGCCCCTTCGCGGCGAGCGCGGCATTGGCGGTTCGCGGCCGTCGAGCTGGGGCGGCGGGGAGACGCGCGGCTCATCCTGTTCGAGCCGGACGAGCACCTCGACGGCCAGATCGTGCTGCTGGGCAACCGGCTGGTGTCCGTCGCGCCGGATTCCTGCGCGCGCCAGGCGTGAGCGGCAGGGCGATGCCCAGGACGCTGGACGCGTCCTCCAAAAGGGCTGTAAACGCGTTTACAGCCGATTACAGCGTGAGGGATCCGCCGTATCCCCGAGCAGCCGAAACTCCATTGAATCTCCAGGGCTTTCCTGGCCGACGGAAGCTCGGAGGTCCTCGCCATGCGCAACGCAGTACGGGGCGCTCTGGTTGCTCCTTGCTCTCTGACGGGGAGGGATCCTCCTCCCACCGAGCCTGCGCGGCACTCCTGCCACAGACGGCGTTCCAACGCCTTGAGGATTTCTACAGACTTCATGACCATGCTTCCCCCAAAGCCGTCAAGAAGGGGGAGCGCCTTGAGAGGATCCCTTGTCCGCCTGATCGCGAGCTCTGTCACCTTAGCCGTGCCGGCGGCCGCCATGGTGGCGCTGACCGCCACACCGGCCATCGCGGCGACGCGGAGCGGCATCGTGGCTATCGCGGAAAGAGAGCTGGCGGACGGCCAGCGCAACGTCGAGCGGCCCGCCGGCAGCAACTGCAACTACTACACCGGTGTCTTCCGGACGTGGAAGGAGTCGAGCGGATGTGGGTCCGGGGATGGTGTCCAGTTCCGGAACAGCGACTGGTGCGCCGACTTCTCCAAGTACGTATGGCGGGCGGCAGGCGTCACCTACGCGGACATCCCTGAAACGAGCGACGGTGTCCTGACGGGATGGGCCAGCTCCTTCAAGGACTACGGGACCACGTACGGCACCTGGCACACCAGGGCGGCCAGCGGCTACACCCCGCTGCCCGGTGACGCCGTGGTCTTCGACTGGGACCAGAGCGGCGACATCGACCATGTCGGCATCGTCACGTCGGCCAACTCGAGCACGATCACCACCATCGAGGGCAACAGCGGCAACGAGACCAGGGCGAAGAGCTACTCCCGCGGGGACGTCGACATCGTGGGCTACAGCGCCCCGGTCGGGATCACACCTGAGGTTCCTGCCGAGCCGGAGGATGCGACGGGTGAGGCGGTCGACTTCGATGGGGATGGCCGGCCGGATCTGGTGGGGACGTTGGCGGATGGCACGTTGCGTGCCTATCTGGGGACGGGGTCGCCGGGTGTGCCGGGGGTGGCCGGCAGGGGTGTGGACATCGGTAGTGGCTGGACCGGTATCACGCGTATCTCGGTGGCTGACGTCGACAACGACGGCAGGTCGGATCTGGTCGGGCGTAGGTCGGACGGGGAGTTGTATGCGTTTTTGAACGCCAGCAGCGTGGGTGCCGTCAACGTCAACAATCGGGTGCTGATCGGTACGGGCTGGAATGTCATCAGCCGCGTCAACATCGCCGACATCGACAACGACGGCAAGGTCGATGTGATCGGCCGGCACAACGACGGCACCTTGTACACCTACCTGAACAAGGGCGTCGCGGGTGCGCCGAACATCGCCACCAAGGTCACGATCGGCACCGGCTGGAACGCCATCACCCACGTCAACATCGCTGACCTCGACAATGACGGCAAGGTCGATGTGATCGGGCGGCACAGCGACGGCACCTTGTACGCCTACCTGAACAAGGGCGTCGCGGGTGCGCCGAACATCGCCACCAAGGTCACGATCGGTACGGGCTGGGACCGGATGAGCCTGATCAGCGTCGCCGACCTCGACAACGACGGCAAGACCGACGTGACGGCCCGCGCCTCCGACGGCACCTTGTACGCCTACCTCAACAAGGGCACCGCCGGTGCGCCGAACATCGCCACCAAGGTGCTGATCGGCACCGGCTGGAACGCCATCAACCGGTTCACCGTCGCCGACCTCGACAACGACGGCAAGACCGATGTGATCGGCCGGCACACCGACGGCAGCCTGTACGCCTACCTGAACAAGGGCACCCCCGGCGCCCCGAACATCGCCACCAAGGTCACGATCGGCACCGGCTGGAACGCCATCACCCGCCTGGCCGTCGCCAACTGACCCACCTCGCTCGTTTCCTTCCGGCCCCTCCAGGCGAGGGGCCGGAAACCGTCGTTCAAGGCCGCCCATCCTTGCGGCCCTGAGATCTATGTCACTCTTTCAGGTATTGTAAGTAAGTACTTAATACCTTGATGATGCAGCCATGGGAGCCATACGGGTACACCACCTCAACTGTGGAACCATGCACCCCGCCAGCCGACGCCTGACCAACGGAACCGGTGGGCTGTTCACGGCGGCGACCCTCGTCTGCCACTGCCTGCTCGTTGAGACCGGCCAGAGCCTGGTTCTGATCGACACCGGATTCGGCACGCGTGATGCCGAGGACCCGGTCGGCTCCCTGGGCCGGCGGTTCCTCCGGTTGACCCGACCCGAGCTCGACCCCCGCGAGAGTGCGGTGCGTCAGGTGATCCGGCTCGGTTATCAGCCGACCGACGTGCGGCATATCGTGCTCACCCACCTCGACCCCGATCACACCGGCGGGATCAGCGACTTTCCGTGGGCGACGGTGCACCTGCATGCCCGCGATGGTTCGGCTTCGCGGCGGTACGCGGGCTCACCGGCCTGCCTCCGGAGATCTTGCCGATTCCCCTCGCCGGGCACAGCCGTGGGCACTCCGGTGTGGCTGTGGACACGGGCCTAACGTGATCCGGCTGCGCGAGCTTCGCACCTCGTACCACTCTCGGGTTGAGGTGTTCTGCGCCCACGACCCCGTAGAGCTAGCACGTTACGACCACAACCCCACGGAGGACCTGTCGTGCCGATGATCGAACTCACCACCACCAAGGGCGCGTTGGACGATGCCGCCAAGCAGCGGCTTGCCGCCGAGCTGTCGACGCTCGCACTCGAACTGGAGGCCGCGCCGCTCGCCCGCTTCGGAGACGTCGCGCACATGCAGGCGCTGGCCTGGTGCTTCGTCAACGAGCAGGACGTGTTCGTCGGCGGTGAGCGCCATCCGAAACCGATCTATCGCGTGACCATCACGATCCCCGAAGGCGCACCCGGCGTGTTCGGGCCGCTGGCGGAGCGGGGCCGCGACAAGCTCGTCAAGCGCGTCACCGCGGCGGTTCTGGCCGCGGAGGGCACCGAGAGCATCATGATCGAGGCGCACCGCGTCTGGGTTCTTCTACGCCAGATCACCAACGGCCACTGGGGAGCGTTCGGCGAGGTCGTCACGTTGCCCGAGCTCGCGGCCTACGGGCTGATCAGTGACCAGCCGGGGAGCAAGACGGACCGCATGCGCCAGGCGGCGATGGACTCCATTGGCGCCGTCAGCTCGACATAAGCATGATGGCCGCGGGTCCAGGCAAGTGATCTACGAGCGTAAGGGTAATGGAGAATGGGATTGTCGACGACATTCACGAAGTTGTTCGGCGTGCGGCACCCGATTGCGCTGGCGCCGATGGGCGGGTCGGCTGGTGGTGCGCTGGCGGCGGCTGTCTCTCGCGGCGGCGGGCTGGGGTTGCTCTGTCTCTATACACATCT
>NZ_VCKY01000086.1 GCF_005889735.1 Nonomuraea turkmeniaca | reverse complement strand
CTCGGAAGGTTCAAATCCTCCCACCCACCGGGAACGGGACACACCGCACCACCACTCCCAGCTCATGAGGCGGTCAGTCGGGCCGCGCAGGTTCCCCTCTGACAGGCGAGGGGTCACTGGTTCGCACCCAGTACCCGCCCATATGTTGAAGAAGGCCGTCATCGCCGACATGCCTCGAGCAATTCGTCGGACGCTGCCGAGCAGGTCGGGGTTGTCACCTGCGGTGATGAGTAGCGCGGCAGGGGTGTCCGGCCCGATCCCTTGCCGCTGCAGCAGCTTCGGCACGCATTCGGTGATGATCGCGACCAGCGCTCGCTCGTGGGCGCGGATCTCCTCGGTCAGGGCCAGAATCCGGCGGGCGAGCATGCGCAGCACCGTGCGGGCCGCATCGCCGATGGTGCGGTGTTCGGCCTCAGGGCCTGCCCGACAAGCCGGCCGGAACGACATATCGAATTCAAGAACCCTCACCGCCGCCGCCCTGGAATTGCCAAGCGCGGCAATCAAGGATGGAGCACCCTTCTGGCCCGACGACATGCAGGCGTGGGAAGTCGACAAAGCAAATTCCGATGCATTCAAGCACGCCCACAAGAAGGAAGACGGCACCTGGGGAAATGTACGGTGGCATCCGGGTTGAGGGTTGGTACGACCGATCGATCGGGGACGTCGGCCACGGCTGGCCCAAACTCTAGAGGGAGGCAACCTTTGAATGGTCTGGAATTCTATTTGCGTGGCGGAAGCGTCGAGTACCGATGCTCCGACGACCGGCTCGTTCCTCTCGCGGTCTGGCTCTCCTCCGACGTTGGAAACAACTTCGGACGCTACCTTCGTCGGCGACACGGTTCGCGTCGAGCACAACTTCTTGGAGGAAACGGCCGAATATCGCCTTGGCGATGTCCAGCGCGCGGCCGAGGAGTACTGGACGGTGCTGCTGCGAAAGCCTGACGATCCCGACTTCCACCGTCATCTTCGCCCGGACCTCTCCGAGCATCTCGCGTACCTGTACTTCTGGGAAGAGACTTGGCAGGAACCTCATCCGTACCGCGGCCGCCTCGGCATTCCCGCGCAGGGATCAGAATAATGCGCGGAGACGGGAGGAAATTGCGACGGTTCGCTTCATATCGGCTCTTCGAATTTAGGCGGGGATGGTACGGTTCCGGCTTCCTCGGTGGTTGCGCAGCGTGACCGTAGGCGTTGGTTGACCGGGTTGCGGAAGTGCCGCATGTGCACGTCTTTGGCCACTACGACCCGGATCAGATAGACGCCGGCCGCACCTCTCACCAGCCCGGCCAGCTGATCCGGTGGGACATGTTCAGGGGCAGTTTCCCGATGCCCGGTTCGCCCGGCGCACGGTCCTGTAGCCCTTGCCCGAACAATCCGCACCCTCCCTCGAAGCCACCGTGACCGAACTACGTCCTCATCGCGCGTAAACACCTCTACCTGGCCGACGCTAATTCTCTATGCTGTCGATTCGCGTCCCGCCCGCGTGGATCAGCGCCGCATCGCATCCCAGTGATCAGAACAGTGCCACGTTGAGACGGGAGACGGTCGGCCTGGAGTGCTCATGAAGTATCGCCTGGAAAGCAGAGTGAGATGGCTGCCGTTCTCCGCCTTGGCCTTCTGCTCGGTCGTGACCGTCACGGTCTTGTCCATGTCGCCGCAGACCGCGGAAGCCATCTCCCTGCTCGATGGTCTGGCAGCCAGGATCGCGGCGCGGGCCTTGCCCTCCGCGGCCTCGGAGAATGTCCTCGGCCCGCTCACCGCGATCCAGGTGATCGTCTATTGCACGATGCTCGTCGGCGGGGCGCACCTCGTGACCAAATGCGCCCGCTTCAGCCGCCCCAAGAGCGGCTGGATCGTCGCATGCACGCTGGCGGGAGCACCCGCTGGCGTGCTGGCCGTCCTCGCCTGGACCGTGGTGTCGCCGATGCGCGGACACATCCTCTCCATCAAGTACGCCCCCACGTGGGGCATGACCGTGGCGGCTCTGAGCGCCCTGCTCACCGTCGCCCTGGCTCGTTCCGCTCCGGCGCAGCCGGTTCCGAAGGAGAGCGGCTCCTTCGATCCGCGATCGTGGGTCCTGCCCGCCATCGTCGTCGTCTGGGTGACCATCCGCGGCTTGGCTGACGTGCTCTGGCCCGGTGCGGGGTTCACCAACGCGGCCTGGAGATTGCTGGGGTGGCTGCCGACGTACGTGGCCGATCTGCCGGGCCTCGTCGTCGCTCTGCTGGGAGTCGGAGCGGCGGCGTACTTCGCGTACAAGGCGGAGCGCGCGTTGCGGCAGCGGTTACCCACCGGCGGGCTCTCGGGGCGCTCCTTCGTGCTGGCCTGGATCGCGCTCTTGACCGCTCCGGTCGCGTACGCGCTCGTCGTGGCGGTGTGGGACGGCATGATCCCCATCGCAGGCCAGAACCCGCTGAGCCCCGCCTGGCTCCTGGAATACGTGGAGGACGTCGGCGCGACGCTGGTGGCGAGCCCGGCGCAGCTTTCCGTTACACCTCTCCTACTGGCCCTGGCGTCGACGGGGATTCAGCGGCTGCTTCCACCGGTCTCTCCCATGCCCCTGCCGGATCCCGAGGCGCCTCGGCGAGGATGGAGCCTGGAGGCGGCGGGGACGGCTCTGGCGTCGATGCTCGCGATCGTCGCTTTGGCCTCGTCAGTCCCGGACCTGGCCGTCCGGCTCGCATCACCACCGGCGCCCGGCGGGGAATGGCGGCTGACGGTGCTGCGGGGCTGGTCGTTTCTGACTCCACCCGAGCACCCGACCTCGCAGTTCTGGGCCTTGGCCGCGGGCGTGCTCGTCCTGACGTGTTCGCTCGTCTATCTGACGGCTCGCGGGCAGATCGCGCACCTGTTCACGCCGACCGCCTATCTGCCCATGTGGGGGGCTCTCGCCTTGGCCATCGCCGTGGCCGTGCCTGTGAGCGGTCTGCTTGCCTCTCCTCAGACGCCGTCGCCGCTGCCGACGCCGGCGCAGGCCGCCGTGTTCGTCGTGCTGATCGCTCCGGCGCTGGCCCTCGTGCTCGCCCTCACGCACATGAACCGGATCGGCTGGGCGATGATCAAGGCTCTCGACCTGGACCACTTCCCCGAGGCGAAGGACACCGGCGCGGTCTGGGAGAAGCTGAGTGAGCGATACCAGGCATGGAAGGAACGGGCCCAGGCTCACAAGACCACGCCGGCCGAGCGCAGGGCGATCGCGCTCAAGGCAGGGATCTGCGGCTTGACCGTCGCGCTGCTGACCGGCGCCGCCCACGCGTTGGCCCTCGGCGTTCCGCTGGGCAGGACGGCGATCCCGGACAACGGACTGTTCCTGGCCTTGCCGGAGATACGGCTGTCGCCGCTGGAAGGCGAGCCTCGTGCGGATTGGCTGCTGGAGAACATCACGGCCGCGCTCTACATCGTCCTGCTCATGTGGCTGGTTCACCTCGGGCTGCGAAGCGTTGACAGAAGCGCCGCGTGGGCCGTGGGACTGACCGTGCTCGGCCAGTCAGTCGTCGCCGGAAGCCTGGCCCTCGGGCTGCGTACCGTCCTCGGCGCATGGCTGTCGTCGTCGGCCATGAGAGCGGCTGATCGGTTCGAGACCTATATCCCGCTGGGACCGCAGCTCGGGCTCCTCACCGGGCTCGCCGCAGGGCTGACCGTCTCCTACCTGCGGCGGCCCGTATGGCTCGGCAAGGTTCCGCGCTCTCGAAGGCTTCAAGCCGCATACGGCTGCGCCGCCCTGCTCCTGGTGGTGGGCGCGCTTCCCCCGATGACGCCGGCGGCCAAGCCCGTACGGTTGGAGCTGACCACGCATACGTGGCGCGAGCGGCACGACGACGAGCGGCTGTCGGTGAACCTCTCCTACCCCCGGATCAAGGGGGACGAGCGAGTCAACATCGAACTGTTCGCCCCTCTCCGGGCACGCGTTGAGGAGATGCTCCGCGAGTTCGAGCGGTATCCGGCAACGGCGGATTCCGAACTGACGAATTCCTTCGCCATTGTCCGGAGCGACAACCGGCTCGTCTCGATCCGCTATGCGCTCACCCTGACCGGCGTTGGTGCACATCCTGCCTACTTCGGTGACGTCGTCACCGTTGACGTGGCCGCGCGCAGAGCGCTGTCGAAGGAAGAGATCTTCGTCCCCGCGATCCGGTCGAGCGCCGGAATGACCAGGCTGGCGTCGGTGATCCGTACGCATCTTCCGGATCCCCGGACGGCCGGACTGCTGGATGCTCTCATACGCGTGGACGTGGCTGACCCGGACCTCGGCGTGAACCTGGGGAGCGAAGCCGTGCAGTTCACCCTGTTCCGCGGCCTCGTATGCTACAGCTGCGAGCCTGTCACGGTGCGAGTGCCGGCGGAAAGGCTGGACGGGCTGCTCCGCGTCCGACCATGACCCGCACTGCCCAGGAAGCCCTGGACACGTGCGTGCCTGAACTGGTAGACGGGCCCGATCCGACGCAGGACGCCCAGGTCATAGAGGTCGTCGAGGAAGGCGATCAGGCGCCACGGCAGCCGCCCCCGGACGGCCAGCAGCGAGCGGGTCAGCGCATAGGGAAACCACGGCCCGGTAAGTAGTGCGCTGGCCGCGAGCACGATGCCGTACCCGACGCCGAGCGCCGCGCCGAGCACACCGGAGCCAGCCACGCCCATCATGCTCAGATAGACCCCGATCACCGCTCCGCAGGCCAGCCCGAGGGCCGCACCGAGCCCCACGCCGATGACCAGCGTCCGGTTCCGCGCTGCGCGCAGCGTTTCGGCCGGACCGGTGTCACCCGCTCGGGACAGCGGCACCAGGCTCCACGAAAGGACCGCCCTGCCCACGCCGGCGACGAGTCCGCCGGCGGTCCCGCCCACGAGGATTCGAACGGCTCCGACGTCGGCGCCGGCCGTCAACCTGACGAGAAGAACGCTCAAACCGCCGCCGATGAGCCCGGCCAGCAGACCTCTCCAGAGACCGTTGGCCAGATGCCGCCCCAAAGCGCCGAGCCGTCCCCTCAGCCTGAGGCTGGGCTGCACGAGCGCTGACTCACTCCGCGACCTGCTCAGCACGGTGTGCAGGGAAAGGAGGAACGCCACCGCCACCCCGGTGGACAGCCCCGCCACGACCATGGCGGTCCGCGCCACCACCACCAGGCCGATGGTCGCCGTGACCAAAACAAGCACGGCGACCAACCCGTGGGCGACGAGCGTTTGGGCGCGCTGTGACCGGTTCAAGCGCCACCACGCGAAGTCGTGCGTGGCGAGCGCGTCGAGGTGGTCGGCGAGAAAACCGAGCCACCTCAGCGCCTTGGCAATGTCGTAGGAGGTCTCCGACAGCGCGGAGGGTACCAGCGAGGCGATGAGGTGGTTTTCCAAGGCCTCCGCGTCGGCTATGTCGAGCAGGTCCGCCGGGTCGCCTTGGGTGCGGTAGACAGCTCTGGCTAGCGAGATCGTCAATGGGCTCGACAGAGCTCGGGCGAGAGTGGGGTGCGTGCCGCGTTCGAGCGCGTTGAAGACGGGCGCCCACCTTCGGGATTGCGGCCCCGGAGGCACGACTTTCCGTAGATAGGCCAGCGCGTCAGGCGCCTGGACCGGCTGCGCCTCGATAACGTACGCGCCGGTCAGCACATCACCCGCGTCCACAGCCGCCTCGTATTCCACTGCGCGGCACACCAGGACCACGGGCTCATCCGCCGGTATCGACCGGTTGATCTGAGCCAGCGCGCTTCCGCCTCGATCGCCGGGGATCTCGTCGAGTCCATCGAGCACCGGTAGCAGGCGTCCTGTGTCAAGCAGAAGCCTGGCCATGCCGGGACCGAAATCGGGCGCGCCGCTGATCGAGGGGTAGTCGGTCGTGATGCGCCTCGCGATCCAATCTGAGAGCCTCTCGCGATCCGGATCCCACGAGGCCAGGGAGAGCAGGACGGGAACAGGGCGGTCGGCGGCGGCCTCCGTGGCCAGTTGCAGGGTCAGCAGCAGGGCCAAGGTGCTCTTTCCCGATCCGGGGGCGCCGATGATGACAAGCCGTTTCCTAGGCAGGCGCATGAAGTCACGGGCGAAGCGGCCGATCGCGTCGCTGGTGCCGGAGATCTTTCCGCCGATCACTTCGGGGTGGTCGGACACCTCCCGCGCGGTCGCGCGCCACCGCACCCGGAGGGGACTGGGGTCCAACAAGCTCCGGCTGGTGGCCTCGGCCCGCCAGCGCGTGTGCACCACACCCCGAAGAAGAGCGGCGGCGGCATCCACCTGCGCGGGTGCAGGAGGATGCGGTCGCGCCCGGCGCGCCCAGCCCACGACCGCGACGCCCAGAGCGGACAGGCCGAGCACACCCGCGAGCTGGTTGGCCGTGTCAAGACCCTTGACCAGCAGCACGGTCAGGACGAGCACGCCTGCGCAGACCACCGTCAGGACGGCCACCACCATGCGCCAATTGCCCCTCACGGCACGATCATGCCGCAAGGGGGTCATGGGGAGGAGCCCTTTTCACATCCACCGGTATCGATCCGGTGATGAGGTGTGACCGGAAGGCGATACCCGGCGTCAGCGGGGTCAACGGACATGGGTGGGCGAAACGCCAGGCCATCAAGGCCGGCATCGGCTTCGCCGACCTGGCCGGCCCCGCCACCGGCGAGGTGCCGCTGCGCCGGCACCGCAAGGGCCTGGAGCTGATCCACACCGCGCTGCACGACAGCGGCTCGCCCTACTCGCGAGTCCTCGACGCCCTCAGGCAAGCTCTCCTCGATGTGGCGGGCGTGGGCCGGCAACGCCACGGATCCTGCGAGAAGGGTGGATACATGGGCGGTTTGACGGAAGACCCGCCTTCCTGGCGACGACGTTCGTGGTCATCGACTTCGAGGCGACGACCCCCACGGGCCACCCGGCCCAGCCCATCGAGGTTGCCGCTCTCGCACTCCGCTACAAGGAAGGCGCGTGGACGGGGGCCGGCAGGAGGGCATCTCTCATCCGGCCGCCCGCGTTCGCTCCGGTGACGCCAGCCGTTACGGCCCAAACCGGCCTGACCCCCGAGCAGTTGAGCCAGGCCCCTGGTCCGGCCGAAGCGCTGGGCGCACTGGATCGGCGATTCACGGCCGACAAACCGTATCTGCTGGTGGCTCAACACGCCGCCACCGAGGCCAACATCATCCACAACCAGCGCGAGCACTGCCCGGCGCTGGCCCGCATTGACCTTCTGGACACGATCCCGCTTGCCAAATACATCATCCCAGGTCTGCCGAACTACCAACTCGACACGCTGCTGGCGCACTTCGCCATCAAGAAGCCGGCGAATCGCCACAGGGCCTACGCCGACGTCGATGTCACCGCGCAGGTGTTCGTCCGGCTCGTCAGCGCCGCGGACGAGGATGCTCAGCTCAGCGATCTCGCAGCTCTGGTGAAAATCGCGGGGCGCACCGCCAAGTGCAACATGCCCGCCCAAGAAGAATTGTTCGACGCCTAACCTTCCGGCGGGAGAGGGCACATGCGAAACCGGTCTGAGATAAGACGGTGCTCACTCTGATGATCAAGCAACAGTCGGACCGCGACACGGTCCCGTTCCGGTTCGATCCGCTGTGCCCTTCCCCGTCAAGCCTGCGTATTGAACTACTTGAGGCTGGCAAGGTGGTCGTGCAGGGCCGCGTGGCGGAACTGATAGACCGGGCCGACGGCACGCAGCAGCCCCAGGCGGTGGGCGTCGTCAAGGAAGCCCATAACCCGCCAGGGGAGCTGACGTTTGAGGGCCAGCTGGGCCACCGCGATGGTGCAGACCAGCCACGCATGATGGTTGCCCATCACGAGCCCGGCCGTCGGGCCGAACGCGAGCCCGAACGCGAGCCCGGTCATAAGCCCGAACGCGAGCCCCGTCGTGAGCCCGAACGCGAGCCCGGCCGTGAGCCCGGCCGCGAGCCCGGGCACGATCGTGCGCAGAAGGGTGAGCGTTCTGTCGGCTTGCCAGCTGGAGCGGGCTGTGCTGGTTGATTCGAGGGTGGGTTGTTCCGCCCAGGTGACGAGCCGGGGTGCCAGGGTGATCCCGAGCCAGACGTAGAGCCCGAGCTCGATCGCGTCCGTAGGGTCGAACCTGAACACCCCGAGCCCGACCCCGAATCCGACCGTGAGCCCGAACGCGAGCCAGGCCGCGAGCCCGGCCGCGAGCCCGGGCACGATCGTGCGCAGAAGGGTGAGCGTTCTGCCGGGTCGCCGGCTGGAGCGGGGTGTACTGGTTGATTCGAGGGTGGGTTGTTCCGTCCAGGTGACGAGCCGGGGTGCCAGGGTGATCCCGAGCCAGACGTAGAGCCCGAGCCGGAGCGTCAGCCCATCCGTGGGGTTGAGCCCGGTCATGAGCACGAGCATGGGCACGAACGCGAGCCCGACCACGAGCCCGACCAGCAGTCTGAACGCGACGGCGGCTGTGTTGAACCGGAAGGGACGCCATGCTCGTCCGCGCAGGCGCAGGTTTGCGAAGCCGGGCGTTTCGTTGACCCACGATGGGGCGCGCATGAGCCCGAACGCCAATCCGATCACGAGCCCGGGCCAGGACCAGCTGATGAGTTCTCCGACCCAGACCACGGGCAAGAGCCCGGCCGCGAGCCCGAACGCGAGCCCGAACGTCAGCCCGACTGCCGGCCGGATGTGGGATGTGGTGCGGGCGATGTGCCACCAGGTGATGTCGCGGGTGGTGGCCGGAGGGAAGGCACGAGCCAGGTAGGTCAGGTAGCGGCGGGTGGCGTCGGAGTCGAGCCGGTGGCGGGGCCGGAAGTGGTCGGTGGGGTCGGTGCTGGGCGGACGGGCGGCGATGACAGCGGGGATGACATGGTCCAGCAGGTGCGTGCGCAGCGCGTCGGCGTCGGCACCGAGAGAGCCGGTCAGCGGGGCGGGGTCAGCCCCGGAAGCGACATAGACGGTGCGGATCAGCCACAGGCCCAGCGGGGTTGCGGAGAGCCGGGTCAAGCCGGGGACGGTGTGGGATCGCAGTGCGGCCAGAGTGTGGGTCCAGGCCTCGGTCGGGGAGGCGGGGAGGCAGGCGGTCAGGTAGTCCGCGGCGGCCTGCGGGGTGAGGGGTTTGGGAACGATGACCGCCGCTGCGGTCAGCGGCCGGCCGGCGTCGTGGACGGCGGTGGTGAACTCGGCGCGGCGGCTGGTAAGGATGAGCTGGTCGCGGGCGGTCAGCGAGGCGTTGAGCGCGGCGATCACCTGGGCGCGGGCGGGTGCGGGGATTTCGTCCAGGCCGTCCAGAACGGGCAGGATATGGCCGCGTTGGGCGAGTGCGGCGGCGGCGCCGGCCCCGAGCTGCGGGGCGGCCAACGCCGGGTAGTCGGCGGCCAGGCGGACGGCGAGCCAGTCCTGCAGGCGGGGATGGGCGTCGGTGTCCCAGCCGGAGACCGGCAGCAGCACCGGCACCGGCACGATCTCGTCTCCGGAGGCGCTGGTCTGGTCAGTCGCGCGGGTGGACAGCAGCTGCAGCAGCAGCTGGATCGCCAAGGTGGTCTTGCCCATGCCCGCCCCGCCGGTGATGACCAGCCGCCGCCGGGTCAGGGTGCGAAAGTCGCGCGCGAGGGCGGCGATGTCGTCGCTGCGACCGGTGAACGTGAATCCGGTCGCGGTGCTGATCAGCCGAGGGGTGCTCATCACCGCCTCGTTGGCGGTGAGGTTCCAGCGGACCGGGATGGGTTCGGGATCGTCGAGCAGCCGGTTGCGGGCCTCGTCCTGCCATTGCCGGCGCACCAGATCGGCCAGCACATCGGCGGCTCTTGTCACATCGGCGGGATAGCCGGCGGCGGTGTTGCGGCGCTTGGCCCACGTCACGACCGCGGCCGCGGCCACCGCTGCGGCGATCGCGACCGCGGCTAGATCGGCCACGTTGACCTTGTCGGCCTGATCGAGCGCGCGCCCCACCAACACCACCGTCGCGACCAGCGCGACGATGGCCAGCAGCGCGGCCGGATTCCACCAGCGGATGGGACGTCGGCTCACACCGACATGTTGGCCGCCGTCCAGCGCCGGCGGCATAGATCACGGCCCATCTCGGTGCCGAATCGTAACTATCGACTGCGGACCGCGGTCATTACTGACACCCTCTCGGCGTCGGCGGTGGAGCGGCATGACGTTCGGTTCAAGCCGCGCCAACTGCGCCCGCAGCTCCTGGTTCTCCAGGGTGAGCTGGTGGACGGCCCGGACCAGCGCGGGGACGTTCTCCCGATCTGCTTGAATTCCTTGTTCTTGTCTTGTTCTTGTTCGCGATCGTCTTCTTCAGCTTCTTGATCGTCTCGCGCAGCCGCACTTCGACGTCGGGGGTGGCTCCGCGGGCGCGCCAGCGCCAGTCGCGGTGGCGCTGGTGGGTGGTTGCCGCCCTCGCTGTCATGGCTCTGACCGGCCTGCTGGTCTTCCTGTTGGCCGATGTGCCGCTATGGGGACGGTTGCTGGCCTTCGCGGTGGCGGTGCCGCTGCTGGCCCGCGCCGGTAGGCCCACGGACAAGCCCATCACCGACCGCGTCTCAACAGGACCGCGCTACCGCAAGCTCACCGCCGAGCTGGTGCGCCGAGGACTGCTGTCGTGCGGCATCTCCCGCGCCGTCCTCGGTGAGCTGCAACGGGTGGCCAGCTCACCACCACACGGCCACAACAACGCGCTCTACCTCGCATCCGTCGCGCTCGGCCAGCTCGTCGCCGGAGGGGAGCTGACCGCCGCCGCCGTCACTTCGTGGCTCACGGAGGCAGCCACGCAGATCGGCCAGCCCTACCGCGAGGCCCAGCGCACCATCGCCTCCGGCCTACGCGCCGGTGCCCGCCGACCCCGGAAGGTGGCCGCATGACCGACCAGCCCACACACCTGCGCCTGGTCAACGGTGATGCCGTCCAAGCACCCGCCCCGGCCGTGCCGTTCCGCACCTCCTGGACCGCCGACGAACTGATGGCCATGACCTTCCCAGAGCCCCGCTGGGCCGTCCCCGGCATCATCGCCGAAGGACTCAGCCTCCTGGCAGGCCCGCCCAAGGTCGGCAAGTCCTGGCTCAGCCTCGGCCTGGGCATCGCCGTCGCCAGCGGCGCCAAGGCCCTGGAAGCCATCGAACTCGAGCCCGGCCCCGTCCTCTACCTCGCCCTGGAAGACACCGCCCGCCGCCTGCAGAACCGCATGGGAAAGATCCTGAGCGGCCAGCCCGCGCCCAAGGACCTGACCCTGGCCACCACCTGTCCAACCCTGCCCGCAGGCGGGGAAGAGGCCATCGCCCGCTGGCTCGACCGCAACACCAACGCCCGCCTCGTCGTCATCGACGTCTTCGCCAAGATCCGAGGCACCACACCACCCGGCCTGTCCGCATACGACGCCGACTACGCCGCCATGAGCCGCGCCAAGCGCCTGGCCGACACCTACGGCGTGGCCGTCGTCCTGATCCACCACGTCCGCAAGATGGCCTCAGAAGACTTCCTGAGCGAGGTCTCCGGCACCAACGGCCTGGCCGGAGCCGCAGACGCCACCCTCGTCCTCAAACGCGCCAGAGGCACCGCAGACGGCGTTCTGCACGTCACCGGCCGCGATGTCGAAGAGGCCGAATACGCCATGGCCTTCCAACCCGACGCCGGCCTCTGGCACCTCCTGGACGGCCCACCCGAAGACCACACCCTGTCCGACACCCGCGCCACCATCGCCCGCCACGTCCGAGCCAACCCCAACAGCACACCCAAGGCCATCGCTGAGGCCACCGGCCTGTCCCACGACAACGTCCGCAAGACCTGCCAGCGCATGAACGCCGACGGCCAGCTCTGCGTCAACGCCACCGGCCACTACCGCCTCCCCGGGACAGAGTCCCCAGCAGGCGCCCCCGGCGTCCCTACCGTCCCTGACCACGCCACGACCAGCACCAACGCCCACACCCATGAGGGACAACCGGCTCTGTTGCCTGTCCCCGCTGTCCCCGCCGATGAGGAGACCCACCAGTGACCACCTCAACGCCGGACAGCGTCCGGCTCACCGACACGCAGCTCTACCGCGTCACCGACGCCATGCGCCTGCTCCGCATGAGCCGAACCGTCATCTACGACCAGATCCGCACCGGCCGCCTTCGCTCCGTAAAGCAAGGCCGCGCGCGCCTCATCACCCCCGGCGCCATCCGCGCCTACATCGCCCTCCTGGAGAAGGAAGCAGAGGAAGCAGCCTGATGACCAAGCGACGCAGCAGAGGAGACGGCGGCCTCCACTGGGACGACAAGCGCCAACGCTGGATCGCCACCGCCAGTCTGGGCTTTGACCCGAGCGGCAAGCGGATCGTGAAGCGGGGCAGCGGCAAGACCAAGACCGAAGCCAAGAACAAGCTCAAGGAGGTCCTACGCGACTACGAGGACGGCCTCGCCATCGCCCCGGCCGACTACACCGTGGAGCGTGCGGTGAACGACTGGCTGGCTTACGGCCTGAACGGTCGAGACCCCGCGACGGTGAAGACCTGCACAATCTTGTGCAGACCCACATCATCCCGGCCTTGGGCGCTCGGAAGCTCCGAGACCTGAGCGCGGAAGACGTAGATAAGTGGCTCGCCACCAAGGCGAAGACACTCAGCACACGCGCCCTCCAGGGCCTCCACAGCTGCCTGAACCGCGCGATCAAACGAGCGATGGCCCGAGACAAAGTTAAGCGGAACGTAGTAGCACTGTGCTCGGTCCCTAAGGGGACGGAGGGACGTCCGTCCAAGGCGTTGACGTTCGCCCAGGCGGAAGCCGTACTGAAGGCGGCTGAAAGCTCCCCCATGTACGCCTACATCGTGCTCTCACTGCTCACCGGAGCCCGTACCGAGGAGCTGCGGGCGCTCACGTGGGATCACATGGACCTGGACGGCGCCCCGGACGCCGGGCCGCCCGTCCCTCCGCACGTGGCCGTCTGGCGTTCCGTGCGCGCCGGGGGAGACACCAAGACCCGGAAGTCCCGCCGCACCCTCGCCCTTCCCAAGCGCTGCGTGGATCTCCTCCGACGGCACCGAGAAGCCCAGCAACGCGAGCAAGGCGACGCATGGTCGGAAAGCGGGCTGGTATTCGCGGCGTCCACGGGCAAGCCCTTGGACGCCGCGAATGTCCGGCGCGACTTCCGCAACGCCATCAAGGACGCGGAAGGCGTGGACCCGAGGGAATGGACGCCCCGGGAACTCCGCCACAGCTTCGTCTCACTGCTCTCCGACAACGGCATACCACTGGAGGAAATCTCCAGGCTGGTCGGCCACAGCAGCATGGCCGTGACTGAGGCTGTCTACCGCAAGCAGATCCGTCCCGTTCTTCAAGGTGGTGCGGTGGCGATGGACCAAATATTTCGAGAGGAGTAAGCCCGGACGTAGCGGCCTGGCCCACTTCGGGCCAGGCCGCGATCGTTGGTCGTGATCCCTAGGCAGGGAACGTGCTGCCGATTACATCAGCAACCGCCAGGAAGACTCGAAGAGATGCGGACACCTTGCACTTCAAGAACTTAAAGACCATCTGCATACCCCTCTTCCAGAGATCACGGAGTTCCGGAGCCAACAGGAGACAGGTAGCAGCCACGGCCCCCACCTGCGGGAGCCTCGGACTCGAACCGAGACTTTCCCCAGCTAGGGATCACGATCAGGGGCTATTTAGGTGATTCGTGTGGGCGCCATCGGACGCCACAATACGCTCCATGTGTGGCGTCGGGTCAGGTTTCTATCTGGGTACCTGTTGTGGTTGCTGTCCTCGGGATCATCGGGGTGATTGCAGGTCAGTTCGTGAGCGCATGGCGGGAAGATCGCCGCTGGCGGCGCGAGTTGGCCCGTGAGGATCTGCGCTGGGAGCGCGAACAGCAGAGAGAGTGCCAATCACGAGAGAGCGAGGCTGCCGTCCACTGGCGCAACGAGCGTCTTCGTCTCTATAGCGGCTTTGTTGCTGTCGTTCGCGACTGGGTACGTCTTCTCCGCCAGGCGTCTTATGACTATGAGCCGAAGAAGGACATCTCCCCAGAGACGCTGTCTCGGTTGAGGGAACTGGAAACGGAAGCCATGAAGCTCTGGTCCGAGATCGGCCTAATCGGATCCGAGGCGGTGGATGAGGCGTGTGCGGACTTCGTTCTCATCTGCCGTGGGGCTCTCACGACGTTGGAGGCTCACGTGCGAGGCGAGGGACCCCCGGCCATCCACCGGCAATGGATCATGGATCAAAGCGACGTGGTTGTTGATTGTCTTCGGTCCGAGCTTGGCATGAAGCCGTTCCACGCGAGTGATCCACCACAGCGTCAGGGGTCTGAGGTCTCTGAGCCAGACAAGCGCTCTGGCTGCTCATAGTCACGCAGTTAGTTACTCAGGGGACAAGAGAGGCCGCTTCCGATCTTCGGAAGCGGCCTTCTACCTGCGGCAATACTGTCGGGGTGGCGGGATTTGAACCCACGACCTCTTCGTCCCGAACGAAGCGCGCTGCCAAGCTGCGCTACACCCCGGCGCACGCCGGTCTTGCGCGTGCTTGGAAAAGTCTAGCGGACTCTCAAGGTGCTTGTGACCGCCTTTATCGGCGGGGCACGAGGGTGAGGAGGGAGGCCTCCGGGAAGCAGGCGAAGCGGGCAGGTGCGTACGGTGAGGTGCCGAGGCCGGCGGACACGTGGAGCCACGCGCTGTCGTGGCGGTTCAAGCCCTTCACCCTGGCTCGGTCGATGCCGCAGTTGGTCACCAGGGCGCCGTAGAACGGGATGCAGAGCTGGCCGCCGTGCGTGTGGCCGGCCAGCAGGAGCTGGTAGCCGTCGGCGGCGAAGAGGCTCATGTTGCGGGGCTCCGGTGAGTGCATGACGCCCAGGCGGAGGTCGGCGTCCGCCGGGGCGGGGCCGGCCACCAGGTCGTAGCGGTCACGGGAGATGTGGGAGTCGTGGATGCCGGCCACTGCCACGTCGAGGTCGGCCACCTTGATGCGGGCCGTGGTGTTGTTCATGTCGAGCCAGCCCTCGGCCGCCAGGCCGGCCCCCAGCTCCTCCCACGGGAGGTTGGGCACGTGCTGGCGGCGTTCGTTCCTGGAGGTGCGCCACAGGTAGCGGGTCGGATTTTTCGGCTGCGGGGCGTACAGGTCGTTGGAGCCGTAGACGAACAGGCCCGGGCGGGACAGCAGGGGCTCCAGGGCATGCAGGAGCGACGGTACGGCGTCCGGGTGCGCGATCGAGTCGCCGGTGTTGACCACCAGGTCCGGCTTGAGCGCACCCAGCGAGCGGACCCAGTTGATGAGCATCGTACGGCGCGGCGTCAGATGCAGGTCCGACAGGTGGAGGATGCGCACCGGACGCTGGCCGCGCTCCAGCACGGGCACGTCGAAGCGGCGCAGCCGGAACCAGTTGCGCTCCACCACGGAGGCGTAACCCAGCCCGGCCAGGCCGAGACCGAGCATGGACAGAGGTACTGCGACGGCTTTCCTCACCTACTCATGATGCCTGACATCCGGCGCGAGGTGTCCGCGCAGGCGGCAAGATGGACCGCATGAGCGCATTGAAAGACAAGCTGAAGGCCGATCTGACGGCCTCGCTGAAGGCCCGGGACGAGGTACGTCTCCGGACGATTCGCATGGCACTGGCCGCGGTGAACGTCGAGGAGGTCGCCGGCAAGCAGGCCAGGGAGCTGAGCGACGACGAGATCATCAAGGTGCTGACCAAGGAGGCCAAGAAGCGGCGCGAGGCGGCGGAGGCGTTCGGCAACGCCGGGCGCGCCGAGCAGGCCCAGGCGGAGCTGGACGAGCAGGCGGTGCTGGAGGAGTACCTGCCGGCGCAGCTGTCCGATGAGGAGCTGGCCGAGCTCGTCGACGCCGCCATCGCCGAGGTCGGAGCCTCCGGGCCGCAGGCCATGGGGCAGGTCATGAAGGTGGTCAATCCGAAGGTCGCGGGGAGGGCCGAGGGGGGCAGGGTGGCCGCCGCCGTCCGCGCCCGCCTGGCCGCCGGCTGAACCCTGACGGCCCCGCCCGGCGGCTGACCGCCGCTGTACCGCCCGCCGTTCCGCCCGCTGTACCGCCCGCTGTACCGCCCGCTGTACCGCCCGCTGTACCGCCCCCTGTACCGCCCGCTGTACCGGCGGGCCCGCTCGGGCCGCCACCAGAGGCCACAGAGGCGGCGACAGGCCCCATAGGACGGCGACAGGCCGCAGCGGACGGCGACAGGCCGCAGCGGACGGCGACGGTCTAGCAGGGACGGTCGACAGGTCGCAGGGACGGCGAGCAGGTCTGCAGGGACGGCGGCAGGGCCGCGGAGACCGCGGCAGGGCCGCGGGGGCCCGCGGTGGATCCCGCGGGCCGGAGCCGGGTGACGGATCAGCCGGCGGGGACGATGATGGGGCCGGCGTCGCCGCGCCCGCGCCCGCCGTTGCCCCGCCCTTCCCCGTCCGGCGGTCCGTCGCCGTTGTCCGGAGGGTCGAAGATGTCGAACGGGTCGTCCGGCCCCTCGTCCTTCTTCTCCTTCTTGGGCTTGGGCGCGCAGTGCTCCGTGCACCCGCCGAAGCGCGACCGGTCGACCGGCGTGAACTCGACCGCCTCGATCCCCTTCAACGCGGCGATCATGGATTCTTTCCAGATCCGCCCCGAGATGGACGCGCCGAACACCTGCGGGTAGTACCGCCCGCCGATCGTGATGCTCCTCAGCTCGTGGCCGGCGGCGCCGCGCGGGTCGCCCAGGCTGACCGCTGAGGCCAGGTTCGGCGTGTAGCCGGCGAACCAGGCCGACATGTAGTTGTCCGTGGTCCCGGTCTTGCCGGCCGCGTCCCGCCCGACGCCCCCGACCCCGGTCATCGTGCCCTTGGTGAAGACGCCGGACAGGATGCCGTTGACGGCGTCGGCGACCTCCTCCTCCAGCACCTGCGAGCACTTGGGTTTGTACTGCTTGGCCTTGCCGTCCCTGTCCTTGATCTCGGTGATGGCCAGCGGCTTGCAGTATTGCCCGCGCGAGGCGAACACGGCATAGGAGCTGGCGATCGTGACCGGGTCCACCTCGTTGACCCCGAGCGTGAACGTCTCCACCTCGGACAGCTTGTTCCCGTCGGACCGCTTGACCCCGAGCTTCTTGGCCATCTTGACCACGCTGCAGAGCCCCACCCTCTCCTGCAGTTTGACGAAGAAGGTGTTGACCGAGCCCCAGGTGCCGCTCTCCAGTGTCTTGAAGCCGGCGCTGCTCTCGCTGGAGTTGCGTACGGTGTGCGACGGGTCGCCGACGTTCTGGCCCTTGCAGTTCTTGAACGTGCTGTAGCCGCCGGCCTTGTAGCCCGCGGGGGAGGGGAAGCCGTCGCCGTACTTCATGCCCTCCTCGAGCGCCGCCGCCAGCGTGTAGACCTTCGCGGTCGAGCCCTGCTGGAAGCCGGTGCCGCCACCGTGCGCCGCGTCGGCCACGACGTTGTAGCTCATCTCGTTCTTCTTCTTGCTCCCGCCGAACTTCCGCGAGGCGGCCATCGCCTTGATCTCGCCGGTGCCGGGGACGACGATGGCCTGCGAGGCCACGGGCTTGTCCTTGCGGGAAACGTACTTCTTGATGGCCTTGTCCGCGGCCTCCTGCATCTTGGGGTCGATCGTGGTCTTGATCGTCAGACCGCCCCGCTGGAGGAGCTTCCTGCGCTCGTCCGGGTTCTTGCCGAACTCCTCGTTGTTGAGGATCTCGTACTGGACGTAGAGGCAGAAGTACGGGAATTTGCTGGCCTCGCAGCCGCCGGGGAACTCGATGTCCTTGTACCCCAGCTTCTTCGCCCTGGCGTCGGCGGCCTCCAGCGGCGTGATCATCCGGAGCTGGAGCATGCGGTCGAGCACGGTGTTGCGCCGCTCCAGCAGCCGCTCCCGGGACTCGGGACCGACGTTGGGGTCGGTCCTGGCGGGGTTCTGCACGGCGCCGGCCAGCGTGGCGGCCTCGACCAGGTTGAGCTTGGACGCGGGCTTGTCGAAGAAGCGCTTGGCCGCGGCCTGGATGCCGTGTGCGCCGGCGCCGAAGTAGGCGATGTTCAGGTATTTCTCGAG
This sequence comes from Nonomuraea turkmeniaca, assembly GCF_005889735.1. Taxonomy (GTDB): domain Bacteria; phylum Actinomycetota; class Actinomycetes; order Streptosporangiales; family Streptosporangiaceae; genus Nonomuraea; species Nonomuraea turkmeniaca. Next base: position 21,789 of record NZ_VCKY01000086.1, on the reverse strand, counting down.
GATCTGGTCCTTGGCGTATTTCTTCTCGATGGCCATGGCGTAGCGCAGCTCGGCCAGCTTGCGGGAGACCGTCGGGGCGATGGCCGCCGCCTGCTCCTCCGGCGTCTCGGCCTTGTTGACCAGAACCTGTTTGACGTACTGCTGGGTGATCGACGAGCCGCCCTGCGTCACGCCGCCCTGCGTCAGATTCTTGATGAGCGCTCTGGCCGTTCCTTCCACGTCGATCGGCCCGTGCTGGTAGAAACGGAAGTCCTCGATCGCGATCAGCGCAGTCCGCATGATCGGGGCGACCTGATCCAGGGAGACGACCTGGCGGTTCTCGTAGTAGAAGCGCCCGATCTCCTTGTTGTTGGCGTCGACCAGCTTCGTGAGCTCGGGAAGGGGTGGTTCGTCGAGCTCTTCGGGCTTGAGGTCGAGAGCCTCGACCGCGCTCTTCGCCGACACTCCGGCACCGCCGACCGCGGGCAGGGCCACAGCGGCCGCGAGCACCCCGGCGGCGGTCCCCGCGATGATCAGACGCAGGAGAGCCAGGATGGGGTTGGAGCGATCTTTGCGCTGCGCTTGCACGCTTCCAAGAGTACGTGGAAAGGCTGACCTTTTCGGTAGCCGGACCCCATTTCGCCTTGACTGGCGGGGGTGACTAGTCATTCCCGGTCAAGAAGCCCGCGAGAATTTGGTCCTCTGGGGTCTGTCGGCCCGAACGTGTAGTTGCGTACGTTCTCCTCTGCGGCAACTGAATACGGAGGCTCGGCGCCCGCGCCCGTCGGCCCCAAATGACGACTGACCACCTAAGGGGAGTGGGGTCGAAAATGTGGATCACGGATTGGACCTCCCGTGCCGCCTGTAAAGGTGCGGATCCGGATGCCCTGTTCGTGCAGGGCGCCGCGCAGAACAGGGCGAAGCTCATCTGCCGGGGTTGCCCGGTTCGTACCGAATGCCTCGCCGATGCGCTGGACAATCGCATCGAGTTCGGGGTGTGGGGCGGTATGACCGAGCGGGAACGTCGTGCGCTGCTGAGACGGCGGCCGGACGTGGACTCGTGGCGTGAGCTGCTCGAGTCGGCGAAGGAAGAGTACGAGCGAACAAATGAGCTGATCGCGGGCTGATCCAAGCCCGGCGAGCCGTGTACGGCCGGCGTCGTCCGTCGGCCGTACTTCTATGAGACTGCTACGTGCTCGCCAGCAGCTCCCCGATCTGCCGCAACCCGGCCAGATCATGAACGTCCTCGGACATGGCGCGGACCTGCGCCACGGGCACCGTGGGGTGGGCCGAGGCGAAGTGTTCCCGCTCGCGGTTCTCGCGGGCGGTGAGCTGCATTCGACCGGCGTGCAGCCGCAGCACGGCGGCGGTCAGCTCATGTTCGCCCCGGGACTCCAGGTCCTCGGCCGCGGCCGCGCTACGGGCCGCTGAGAGCGCGACGGCGGGGGACATGTGCACCCGGTTGACCACAAGGCCGGCCAGTGGCATACGTTCCTCGGCGAGCCGTTCGACGAAGTAGGACGCCTCGCGCATCGCGTCGCGTTCCGGCGCGGCCACCACGAGGAAGGCCGTGCCAGGGGCCTGCAGCAGCCGGTACGTCATCTCGGCCCGCTGCCTGAACCCGCCGAACACGGCGTCGAGCGCGGACACGAACGTCTGCAGGTCCTTGATCACCTGTGCGCCGAGCAGTTTGGTCATGGCCCCGGCCATCAGCCCGAACCCGGCGTTGAGCAGCCGGAACGCGCTGCGCCCCCCGGCCTTGGCCGGAGCGGTCAGCAGCCGGATGAACCGGCCGTCCAGGAACCGCCCGAGCCGCTCGGGCGCGTCGAGGAAGTCGAGCGCCGAGCGGGACGGCGGCGTGTCCACGATGATCAGGTCCCACTCGTCCGAGCGGCGCAGCTGGCCCAGCTTCTCCATGGCCATGTACTCCTGTGTGCCGGAGAAGCTGGAGGACAGCGACTGGTAGAAGGGGTTCGACAGGATCTGGCGGGCCCGTTCGGGATCGGCGTGCGACTCGATGATCTCGTCGAACGTACGCTTCATGTCGAGCATCATGGCGTACAGCTGGCCGTCGCCGTCCGGCGAGCTGATCAGCCGCGGGGTGTTGTCCAGCTCGGTGAGCCCCATCGACTGCGCCAGCCGCCGCGCCGGGTCCACGGTCAGCACGACCGCGCACCTGCCGCGCTCGGCCGCGCGCAGCCCCAGCGCCGCCGCGGTCGTGGTCTTGCCCACGCCGCCGGCGCCGCAGCAGACGATGATCCTGGTGCCGCGGTCGTCGAGTATCGCGTCTATGTCCAGCCTCGTGGGCGTCTTCACGCTGCTCCCTGGGTGCGGATGCTCTCTGCCAGCTCGTACAGTCCTGCCAGGTCCACGCCGTCGGCCAGCAGCGGCAGCTCGTACCTCTTCAGCCCGGCCTCCACGAGCGACTCGCGCTCGGCCTTCTCCAGCTCGGTGCGGCGGGCGTGCTCGGTCACCTCGTCGGCGAGCGCCTCGGCCAGCGTCGTGGCCTCCGCACCGTCGGCCAGCCCGGCCGCCTTGAGCCCGAGCACGAGCTCGGCGACGTCGAAGCGGCCCTTGATCGCCGTGTCAAGAGCGGTCTGGGGGAGTTGTGATTCACGCACCATGTTGACGAAGATCCCGCCCGTGGGCAGCCCGGCCGAACGCAATTCGGCAATGCCGTCGAGCGTCTCCTGGACTGGCATCTCCTCCAGCAGCGTCACGAAGTGCACCGCCGTCTCAGGAGATTTCACGACACCGCTGACGAGGTCCGAGTGGTTCTTGATCGGCCCCACCTTGGCCAGGCCGGCGACCTCCCTGGTGACGTTCAGGAAGCGCGTGATGCGGCCGGTGGGCGGCGCGTCCAGCACGACCGCGTCGTAGACCCGGCGGCCGTTCTTGGCCCGCCTGCGTACCGCCTCGGTGGTCTTGCCGGTGACCAGCACGTCGCGGAAGCCCGGCGCCACGGTGGTGGCGAAGTCGACGATGCCCATCTTGGTCAGCGCCCGGCCGGCCCGGCGCATCCCGTAGAACATCTCCATGTACTCGAGCATGGCCTCTTCGGGGTCGATGGCCAGCGCGTACACGTCGCCGCCCGACGGCGCGACGGCGATCCTGCGCTCCTCGTACGGCAGCGGCGGCAGATCGAAGATCTGCGCGATGCCCTGCCTGGCCTCCACCTCCACCAGGAGCACCTTTCGGCCCCCCGAGGCCAGTGCCAGAGCGAGCGCCGCGGCTACGGTCGTCTTGCCCGTGCCGCCCTTTCCAGTGACGACGTGGAGCCGTACGCCGGCCCAGTCCGTGTCCGGAGAGTCCACGTTTCGAGGCTACCGAACGGTCACTTGTCGAAAGCCGGTGACCACCCTTTGAGATTGCTCACACTAATGTGACCGTCATGAAGAAATGGGAGTACCTCACAGCCCCCGTGCTGATCCACAACACGAAGATGATTCTCGACAACTTCGGGTCCGACGGCTGGGAGCTGGTCCAGATCGTGCAGGGCGCCTCGCCCGAGCAGCTGGTCGCCTACTTCAAGCGGGAGAAGCAGTGACGCCCGAGGAGCGTCTGGAGGCGCTCGGCCTGACGCTGCCCGACGTGCCGAAGCCGGTGGCGGCCTACGTGCCGGCCGTGCGTACGGGGAACCTCGTCTACACCTCCGGCCAGGTGCCTCTGGTCGAGGGCAAGCCCGCCAGGACCGGCAAGCTGGGTGCGGAGCTGACCACCGAGGAAGGCGCCGAGATGGCCCGCATCTGCGGGCTCAACGTCCTGGCCGCGCTCAAGTCGGAGGTCGGCGACCTGGGGCTGGTCAGGCGCATCGTCAAGGTCGTGGTGTTCGTGGCCAGCGACCCGGCGTTCACCGAGCAGCCGAAGGTCGGCAACGGCGCGAGCGAGTTGTTCGCCGAGGTGTTCGGGGAGGCGGGCAAGCACGCGCGCAGCGCTGTGGGCGTGGCCGCGCTCCCGCTCGACGTGCCCGTGGAGGTGGAGGTGATCGCCGAAGTCGGCTGAGCGGGATATGTCACCATGACCGAGTGATGTTCTAGGAGGAGGTCATGTGACCGGATTGCCGCTTCCAGCCGAGCTCGCCGCGCGGGCCAGGGACATTCTCGCCGGACGGGTGGAGCCTGTGCCCACACGGGACGCCGCCACGGTGGTGATTCTGCGCGGGGTTCGGGCGTCCGAGCCCGCCTCGCGGAGTGCGGCCGTGGACACGGGACCCGAGGTCTACTTGCTGCGGCGGAAATCCACCATGGCCTTCGCGGCGGGTGCGTACGTCTTCCCCGGCGGGTCCGTGGACGCCCGTGACACCGACCAGGCCGTGGCCTGGGCCGGGCCGTCGCCCGCGGAGTGGGGCGCGGTGTTCCACGCGAGCGAGCAGGTCGCCCGCGGCCTGGTGTGCGCGGCCGTACGCGAGACGTTCGAGGAGTCGGGCGTGTTGCTGGCCGGACCGGGTCCCGGCTCGGTGGTCGCGGACACGACGGGGGACGACTGGGAGGCCGACCGGCTGGCGCTGATCGACCGGAGCCTGGCCTTCGCCGACTTCCTGGCCAGGCGCGGCCTGGTGCTCAGGTCCGACCTGCTCAAGCCGTGGGCGCACTGGATCACGCCGGAGATCGAGCAACGGCGTTTCGACACACGCTTCTTCGTGGCGGTCTTGCCCGAAGGGCAGCGCACCCGTGACGTCGGCGGCGAGGCCGACCAGGTGCTGTGGCAGCGCCCGGCCGAGGCGATCGAGCTGGCGCACCGAGGGGAGATCTTCCTGATGCCTCCGACCTACCACACGCTGACCGAGCTGTCGGCCTGTGACAGCGTCGCGGACGTCCTGGCCGCGCACCGGGAGATCGTGACCGTCATGCCGAGAGCCGTGGAGATCGAGGGCGAGATGCGGCTGGTGACCACATGAGCGAGCGCCGCGAGCGACCCATCGAACACAGCCGGCGACCGGCCAAGGAGGCCGCATGAGCGGTCTGCACATACCGATCGACACGCCCGACGGCTCGCGTACGGAGCACGCGGAGAACCTGCTCGCCCCCAACCCGTCGATCATGACGCTCGACGGCACCAACACGTGGGTCATCGGCGCCGGCGAGGACGTGATCGTCGTCGACCCCGGGCCGGACGACGACCGGCACCTGCGCCGCGTCCGCGATCACCTGGCCGGCCGCCGCGTCACCCAGATCCTGCTGACCCACGGTCACTTCGACCACAGCGGCGGCGCCAAGGGCTTCGCCACGATGGTGGACGCCCCCGTACGCGCCCTCGACCCGCGCCACCGGCTCGGCGACGAGGGGCTCGCCGACGGCGACGTGGTGACCGTGGCCGGCCTGGAGCTCCACGTGTACGGCACCCCAGGCCACTCGTTCGACTCGCTGTGCTTCTGGCTGCCCGCCGACAGGGCGATGTTGACCGGCGACACCGTGCTCGGCCGGGGCACCACGATCATCGCCCAAGACGGAGGCTTGGCCGACTACCTCCGCAGCCTGGACCGGCTCAGGGCGGCCGCGGAGAGCCTTGAGGCGCGGGCGCTGCTGCCGGGGCACGGCCCGGTGCTGCCGGACCCGATCGGAGCGCTGGACGGCTACATCGCGCACCGACGCGAGCGGCTCGACCAGATCAGGGCGGCGCGGGCGCAGGGCGCGCGCACGCCGCGTGAGATCGTCCGCATCGTCTACGCAGACGTCGACAAATCCCTCTGGGCGGCCGCCGAGATGTCGGTGAAAGCCCAGCTGGACTACCTGGAGCGGTTGTAGAGCCGGTCCATGTCGAGGATGACCACGGCCTTGGCCTCGATGCGCAGCCAGCCGCGCTGGGCGAAGTCGGCCAGGGCCTTGTTGACCGTCTCACGCGAGGCGCCGACGAGCTGGGCCAGCTCCTCCTGCGTGAGGTCGTGGTGCACCCGCAGGCCGTCCTCGATCCTGATGCCGAACCGCTCGGCCAGGTCGAGCAGCTGCTTGGCGACGCGCCCGGGCACGTCGGTGAAGACCAGATCGGCCAGCACGTCGTTGGTGCGGCGCAGCCGCTGCGCGAGCGCACGCAGCAGGTGCAGCGCCACCTCGGGACGGCCGGTCAGCCACGGGCGCAGGTCGTCGTGGCCGAGGCCCGCCAGCCGCACCTCGGTCAGCGCCGTCGCCGTGGCCGTGCGCGGCCGCGGGTCGAACAACGACAACTCGCCGAACATCTCGCTCGGCCCGAGCACGCTCAGCAGGTTTTCCCTGCCGTCGGGGGCGGTGCGGGATAGCTTGATCTTGCCTTCGAGCACGACGTAGAGCCGGTCGCCGGTCTCGTTCTCGTGGAAGAGCGTCTGTCCCTTGGACAGCTGGACCTCCGTGATGCTCGTGCGCAGCGCCGCGGCGCTCTCGCGGTCCAGCGCGGCGAACAGGGGGGCCTTGCCCAGCACATCTTCGGTGTTCACTCTGCCTCCTCTGCTGCCATTGTGACTCACCCCACTCCAAGCAGCACACACAGGTTATGGGAATGCCGGAGTGTTCGGGTTCGTAAAGATGAGTCGCATCCAGGGGAAAGCTACCGGAAGGCCCTGGTTCAGGAGGCGAGCAGGTCGTCGACAGAGGCCACGGCCGCCGCCACGGAGTGGCCGAGCAGCACGCGCAGCAGGTCCGCGGCCCTTGGGCGAGCCGCAGTGTCAGGATGGCGGCATTGCTCGACCGCGATGCGCAGCGCCGGAGGCAGGACCGCGGGATCGCCGTCCTTGCGGCCGGTCGCCGCGAACACCACGAGGTCGGCCCAAGCCCGTACGTCGTCGCCCGCCGAGCCTCCAGCAGGGGGACGCCAGGCGATGAGCACCTGGCCCCGCGTGCTCAGCGCTACGCTCTCCGCGCTGAGCCGCAGCCCGGACGCGCCGCGCGCGTGCAGTCTGGCCAGGGCCGCCGCACAGGCGAGGGCGAGGCGGTGCAGCGCCTGCCCGCGCATGGGTCCCGAGTGCCGAACGAAGTCCGCGAGCGCCGCGCCCTGACCGCTCATGGCCACCGCCTCCTGTGTCGCCAGGTTGTACGCGATGGAGGCGGTCCTGGGTTCAAACCTTTATGGCTACCCTTGCGGCATGGCGACGAACGCGGCGGGGCGCAAGCCGGAGACCCAGCTGGCACTGGTGCGGCGGGCGCGCAAGATGAACCGCATCCTCGCGGAGACGTACCCGGACGCCCACTGCGAGCTCGACTTCCGCAACCCGCTCGAGCTGCTGGTCGCGACCATCCTCTCCGCGCAGTGCACGGACAAGCGGGTCAACATGGTGACCCCCACCCTTTTCGCGAAATATCCGACGGCTGAGGACTACGCCGCCGCCGACCGGACCGACGTCGAGGAGATCATCCGCTCGACCGGGTTCTTCCGCGCGAAGACCAACAACATCATCGGCATGGCGCAGGCGATCTGCGAGCGGCACGGCGGCGAGGTGCCCGGCAAGCTGAAGGACCTGGTCAAGCTGCCCGGCGTGGGCCGCAAGACCGCCAACGTGGTGCTCGGCAACGCGTTCGGCGTGCCGGGGCTCACCGTCGACACGCACTTCCAGCGGCTGGTGCGCCGATTCGGCTGGACCGAGGAGACCGACCCGGTCAAGATCGAGCATGTCGTGGGCGAGTTGCTGCCCAAGCGCGAGTGGACGATCTTCTCGCACCGGGTGATCTGGCACGGCCGCCGCCTTTGCCACGCCCGGCGCCCGGCCTGCGGCGTCTGCCCGCTGACCGCGCTCTGCCCCTCGTACGGCACCGGCCCCACAGCGGCCGCCGAGGCCCAGAAGCTCGTCAGATCCGGCCCCTTCTCCTGACCGCGGGGAAGTCACCGGAGCCCCGGCGTGTTGGAGGATGCGTGACCCAAGTCCCCGACTGGCTCGACACACTGGCGGCGCAAGCGCAGCGAACCCGAGTCCCCCGATACATGCGGCCACCCGCCGGGCGCGGGCGGGCCGCGGCGGTGCTGATGTTGTTCGGAGAAGGGCCGCACGGGCCTGACGTGCTGCTCATCCAGCGCAGCACACGCGGACGCAGGCACGCGGGACAGCCCGCCTTCCCCGGCGGCGGCGTGGACCCCGAGGACGGCGGCCCGATCGAGGCGGCGCTGCGCGAGGCCGAGGAGGAGACCGGGCTCGACCCGCGGGGGGTCCACGTGCTGTGCGCGTTGTCCGAGCTCTACCTCAACCACAGCGACAACCGGGTCACGCCGGTGATCGCGTGGTGGCGCGAGCCGTCGGCGGTCCACGCGGCCTCGCCTGACGAGGTCGACTCGGTGGAGCGGGTGCCGATCGCCGAACTCGTCGATCCGGACAACCGGATCATGTTGCGGCACCCCAGCGGCATGGCGGGTCCTGCGTTCCGGGTGCGGGGGATGCTGGTGTGGGGGTTCACGGCGATGGTCCTGGACTCCGTGCTGCGCGAGGGCGGGCTCGAACGACCGTGGGACGCCACGCGGGTGGAGGACCTGCCGCCCGAGGTGCTCGACCTAGCGCGCTGACCGCAACGACACGCCGAGAGACGCCCAGCCCGCCACGTCGGCGTCGCTGTCGCCGGCCAGCGTCCGCAGCGCGTCCAGGCCCGCCGGATCCGGCGGGTCCCCGAGCACGTGTTGCAGCGCGTACGCGGCGCCGTACCTGACCCGCGCGTCGTCGTGGCCGGCCAGGTCGATCACCGACGGCAGCGAACGCGGGTCGCCCAGGTGGCCGAACGCGATCAGCACCGAGTAGAGCACCATGGCGTCGTCCTCGCTGGCGGCCAGGTACCGCAGCACCGGCAGGGTACGGTCCACGAACGGACCCAGCATCCCCATGATGTCCACCCCGAGCAGCCGCTCGGCCACGGTGTCCGCGGCGCACAACCGCCGTGCCTCGATGAAGGATTCCAGATCGCCGCGCTGGCGCAGCACGGAGATGACGTGCCAGCGGAGCGGGCCGTCAGGATCGCTGTCCCGTAGAGCTGCCTCGATGAGATCGCGCACTGTTCCCTCGGCCGGCGGCATACCACTCAAGGTAGCCACGCGGTGACGCCGTCCTGATCGAAGACGTGCACGCTTGACCGTATCGCTGGCTACCTTTGAAACGTGCGCGGTGATCTGCTTGACCTCATCTTGATCGGCCTCATGGTCGCCTTCGGCATCTCGGGTTATCGCCAAGGCTTCATCATCGGGGTCATGAGCTTCGTGGGGTTCGCAGGCGGAGCCGTGCTGGGCGTGTTCATCGCGCCGCCCATCGCCAAGGCCGTCGTGGACGGCGACACGCCGCAGGCGCTGCTGGCCATCGTGATCGTGTTCCTGTCCGCCACCATCGGCCAGTTCGCGTCCTCGACCATCGGCGCCGTCGTCCGCAGCCACATCACGTGGGAGCCCGCGAAGATGGCCGACGCGGTCGGTGGCACCTTCGCCAGCGCGCTCTCCGTGCTGGTCTTCGCCTGGCTGATCGGCTCGCTGATCATCTCCACGGCTTTCACTCCGCTCGTCGACCAGGTCAAGAACTCCGCGCTGCTCACCACGGTCGACGACGCGATCCCCCAGGCGGCACGCAACTGGCAGCAGCCGTTCAAGAAGTTCATCGACCGCTCGGAGTTCCCGCCCGTCTTCGACGCCATCGGCGCGGGCACGCTCATCGACGTGCCGCCGCCGGACCAGAGCGTGTTCCAGGGCAACCGGCTCAACCGGGCCCGGCGGGCGATCGTCAAGGTCCAGGGCAACGCGGAGAGCTGCAACAAGCACATCGAGGGCACCGGATTCGTCTACGCGGCCGGCCGGATCATGACCAACGCGCACGTGGTCGCGGGCGTGACCAGGGATCTGCAGGTCATCGACCACAACAACGTCCGGCACGCGGCCACGGTCGTGCGCTACAACCCGCGCCGCGACATCGCCGTGCTCTACGTGCCCGGCCTCGACCTGCCGCAACTCGCCTTCGACGGCGAGGGCGGCCGGGGTGACGGCGCGATCATCGCCGGGTTCCCGAAGGGCAAGGGCTTCACGGCCGTGCCGGCCAGGATCGGCGGCCGGCTCGACGCCGAGGGCCCCGACATCTACCGGGAGAACACCGTCACCCGCAAGGTGTACGCGATCCGCGGCGAGGTGCTGCCCGGCAACTCCGGCGGCCCCCTGCTCACGCCCGACGGCCGCGTCTACGGCGTGATCTTCGCCGCGGCGATCAACGAGGCCGAGACGGGTTACGTGCTGACGGCTGAAGAGGTCGCCCCCGACGCCGCCGCCGGCCGCAACGACACCGCGCCGGCCAGCACGCAGGAGTGCGACTGATCCCGTAACCCCTTTCCGTGAGGGTCTCGTTTCGCGCCCTCGTATGTGATAGCTTCTCACAATGTGAAAGCTAATCACATGCAGACGCGCAGACTCGGCAGGACGGACATCGAGATCACCCCCATCGGCCTGGGTTGTATGCAGTTCTCCGGCACGCGGAACGTCACGCGCTGGATCGTCAGGTCGATCGACCAGACGGCCGCCACATCGGTGGTGCGGGCCGCGCTCGACGGCGGCGTCAACTGGTTCGACACCGCGGAGATGTACGGCGCGGGCCATTCCGAAGAGATGCTGGCCGCCGCGCTGAAGGAGTGCGGCATCGCCCCCGGCGAGGTCGCCGTCGCGACCAAGTGGCCGCCGCTCGGACGCACGGCGGCCAACATCGTCCGCACCATCGACGACCGGCTGACGCACCTGGGCGGCTTCCCGATCGACCTGCACCAGATCCACATGCCCACCGGCAGCCTGTCCAGCATCCCCGCCCAGCTCAAGGCCATGGCCAAGCTGCTCAAAGCAGGGAAGATCCGCTCGGTCGGCGTGAGCAACTTCTCCGCCCGCCAGCTGACGCTCGCCCACCAGGTGCTCGCCGGGGAAGGCGTCACGCTGGCCGCCAACCAGGTCAGGATCAACCTCCTGCACAGGAACATCGAGCGTGACGGCGTGCTGGACACCGCCCGCAGGCTGGGTGTCACGCTGATCGCGTACTCGCCGCTGGAGGGCGGGATCCTCACCGGCCGCTACCACGAGGACCCGGCGCTCGCCCGGTCGGCGCCGGTGATGCGCAGGTTCTTCGGACGCCGCGAGCTGACCGCCAAGGGGCTCGAACGCACGGCGCCGCTCATCGACGCCATGCGCGAGATCGGGGCGTCCTATGGCGTGTCGATCTCGCAGGTGGCGCTGAACTGGGTGATCACCCGATACGGCGACGCGGTGGTGGCCATCCCCGGCGCCTCCAAGCCGCGGCAGGCGAGCGAGGCCGCGGGCGCGATGGCGTTCACCCTCAGCGAGGCGGAAGTCCGCAGGCTGGATGAGCTGTCGCTAACCTGAGCCTGTGCCCCGAACGACCAAGCGCGACCGCTACCACCACGGCGACCTGCGGGCCGCGCTGATCGACACCGCGATGGAGCTGATCGCCGAGCACGGGGTGCAAGGGTTCTCCCTCGCCGAGGCCAGCAGGCGGCTCGGCGTCGCGGTCAGCGCCCCCTACCGGCACTTCGCCGACCGCGACGAGCTGCTGCTCGCGGTAGGGGTACGCGCGAGCGAGCTGCTCGTCACGGCCGTCCGCGCCGAGGAGAGCGGCACCGCGGCCGAGGACCGGCTCGTGGCCGTGGCCAGGGGATATGTCAGGTTCGCCGCCAAACACCGCGCGTTGTTCGAGTCGTTGTTCGGCACGGCGCTCTCCCCGATCGGCGAGCCGGAGCTGGAGCGGGCCGCCCGGCCGGTCAAGGAGGCCTTCCACACCGCCGCGATGACGCTGGCGGACGGGGACCCGACGGCGGCCGAGGCACTCGGGGTGGCGGTGGCGGCCACCGCGCACGGGTACGCCGGGCTGCTGCGTCTCGGGATGTTCGGCAAGGGCGAAGCAGCCGTGGACACGGCGGTGGGACGCGCGGCCGCCGCCACGCGCGCGCTCATCGAAGGGCGCGCAGCGCTGTATTGATGGCCTCACTCCGTGAGGCGGGCTCGGTCGCCAGATGCCGCCGTCTTCCCCCGCTCTGGTCGCTACGCTCCCGCCGCTCCTCCAGACGACGGCACTCCCACCCTGCCCATTGGCCTCACTCCGTGAGGCGGGCTCGGTCGCCAGATGCCGCCGTCTTCCCCCGCTGTGGTCGCTACGCTCCCGCCGCTCCTCCAGACGAGGGCACTCCCACCCTGCCCATTGGCCTCACTCCGTGAGGCGGGCTCGGTCGCCAGATGCCGCCGTCTTCCCCCGCTCTGGTCGCTACGCTCCCGCCGCTCCTCCAGACGACGGCACTCCCACCCTGCCCATTGGCCTCACTCCGTGAGGCGGGCTCGGTCGCCAGATGCCGCCGTCTTCCCCCGCTCTGGTCGCTACGCTCCCGCCGCTCCTCCAGACGACGGCACTCCCTCGCTGGGGAGTTTCTCCAGGATCAGGGCGATCGCGTCGTCTGGGTCGCTGTCGTGGCTCAGGTTGGACGCGGCCTTGCCGACCGCGTCGTACGCGCCTCCGTACGCCTGCGCCTTGGCCGCGCCCCGGCTGAAGAGCGTCACCGCGCCGCGCCCGTTCCCGCGCTGCAGGTGCGTCAGCCCGACGCAGATCTGCGCCAGCCCCTGCCACAGGTCGCGCTCATCGTCGGGGGCGCACTTCCAGCGGCCCTCGAACACCTCGTGCGCGTTGAACGGCATGCCCTCGCTCAGGAAGCCGCGGCCGTCGGCCAGGGCCTGCTCGGTCGTGGGCGCGTAGTCGTCGGGAACCCTGGGCACGCCGGGCGAGCCGTAGGGGAGCGGCCTGCCGAACGCGTCACGTGGCCTGGCGCTGCGCGGCCTGCCCTCGGGATCGCGGTCTCTCATCGGTCAGGCTCCGGGTCGGCCAGCCAGCCGAGCAGCTCGGCGTCGAACACGTCGGGGATCTCCTCATGGGGGAAGTGGCCCGCTCCTTCGAGCAGCCGCCACCGGTACGGGGCCGCCACGTAGCGGCTCGAGCCCTGCGCCGTACGCGGCAGGACCCGCGGGTCGAGCGCGCCGTGCAGGTGCAACGTGGGAGCCTCGACCTCGGTGCGCATGGCCCGGGCGTAGCGGCGGCCGTCGGGCCGCAGCTGGGAGCGGCCGAACCAGCGGTGGTACTCCAGCGCGCAGTGCGCCACGGCCGGAATCCTGAACGCCTCGCGGTAGGTGCGCGCGTCCTCGGACTCCGGCCACCCTGGCCGCGACCACTCGTCGAGGAAGCGGCCGACCAGCGCCCCCTCGCGACGCCTGAGCCGGTGCTCCGGCAGCAGCGGCAGCTGGAACCCCAGCGCCTGGATACTGGCCTTGAGCTGGCCGAACGGGTCGGTCGCCAGCGCGTTACGCAACCGCAGCGGATGTGGTGCGGAGACGATGACCAGCCGGTGCACGCTTTTGGGGTCGAGCACCGCCATCGTCCAGGCCAGCAGCCCGCCCCAGTCGTGGCCCACCACGATCGCCCCGGTCTCGCCCAGCGCGCGGATCAGGCCGGCCGCGTCGGCCGCCAGCGTGGGCAGGTCGTAGCCGCGCGGCGGCTTGTCGCTGCCGCCGTAGCCGCGCAGGTCGGCCGCCACCGCCCGGTATCCGGCCGCCGCCAGCGAGGTGAGCTGGTGGCGCCAGGTCCACCAGAACTGCGGGAACCCGTGCAGCAGCAGGACCAGCGGTCCCTCGCCGGCCTCGACGACGTGGAAGCGGGTGCCGCCCGCGTGCACCGCGCGGTGCGTCCACGGCCCGGGGATCTCGACGACCGACTCGTCAGGTGCCATCGCGGGTCACCGGCTCGCGGTCGGGGTGGTGCTCATCCGGTGAGGCGATCTCCTTCAGTCCCTTGATCGACCTGGTGGTGCGCTTCATCCCAGCCAGACCCTTGAGCCGCTTGTACCCAAAGAACACGGCCGCAGCCGCCGCCACCAGGTAAATCAGGGTCACGATGAGGAAGGCCATCCAGTTGGGTATCCACTGGGCGAGCACGTAGGCGATGGTGAACGAGGCCAGGATCAGGCACAGGTGCGCCATGAACGCGGCCGCGGCGAACGCGGCGCCCGCGGTGCCGACCCGCTTGGCGTCGAACCTGAACTCGGCCTTGGCCAGCTCGATCTCCGAGCGGACCAGGTCCGAGATGTGACTGCTCGCCTGGGCGACCAGGGAGCCCAGGGATTCTTCCTCGGGAGTCTGCGGCATGAACGTCTCCTATCGAGGCCTGGTGGCCGTGTCAATCATCATCTAGCGCATTGCGACGCTCGCGTGGCCGAACGTGCTGCGTATCGCCGCTATGTCCCGGCAGTGGAGCTCCTTCGACTCCCAGATCTACCCGATCGGAGAAGATAACGCCCGGTCCAGGGCGGTGTGGTTCCGCCCCCGTCCGAACGCGGCCCACCGCCTTCGCCTCCAGGGCCTCGCCGCGGCCACTCCGGGCCTTCGCCCTGTCCCCCTCCGCTACCTCGCCGCGCCCGGTTCCGCGCAAGCCCGATCGGCGGCCGGCTGGCGAAGGGCCGTACCAAAAGACGGCGCATGTCCCAAAAAATCGGGACATGCGCCGTCTTGCGGATGTCAGTCTTCTGACTTCGCCGAGGGGAGCTTGTCCGCGATCAGGTTCATCACCGTGCTGTCGGCCAGCGTGGTGACGTCGCCGACGCTGCGGTTCTCCGCCACGTCACGCAGAAGACGGCGCATGATCTTGCCGGACCGGGTCTTGGGCAGCTCGGGCACCACCAGGATCTGACGCGGCTTGGCGATCGGGCCGAGCGTCTTGGCCACGTGGTTGCGCAGGTCGGCGGCGATGTCCTCGCTCTCCTCGGCGCTGCCGCGCAGGATCACGAACGACACGATGGCCTGCCCGGTCACCGGGTCGGTCGCGCCCACCACGGCCGCCTCGGCCACCTTCGGGTGGCTGACCAGCGCGCTCTCCACCTCGGTGGTGGAGATGTTGTGGCCGGAGACCAGCATGACGTCGTCCACGCGGCCGAGCAGCCACATGTCGCCGTCCTCGTCCTTCTTGGCGCCGTCGCCGGGGAAGTACATTCCCTCGAACCTGCTCCAGTACGTGTCGATGTACCGCTGGTCGTCGCCCCAGATGGTGCGGAGCATCGACGGCCACGGCTCGCGCACCACGAGGAAGCCGCCACCGCCGTTGGGCACGCTGTTGCCCTGGTCGTCGACGACGTCCGCGGTGATGCCGGGGAGCTGGCGCATGGCGGCGCCCGGCTTGCCCGAGGTCACGCCGGGCAGCGGGCTGATCATGATGGCGCCGGTCTCCGTCTGCCACCAGGTGTCCACGACCGGGCAGCGGTTGCCGCCGATGTGCTCCCGGTACCAGACGTACGCCTCGGGGTTGATCGGCTCACCGACGGAGCCCAGGATGCGCAGGCTGGACATGTCGTACTTGGCGGGGATGTCGTCGCCCCACTTCATGAACGTCCGGATCGCCGTCGGCGCGGTGTACAGGATCGTGATCTTGTACTTCTGCACGATCTCCCAGAACCGGCCGCGGTGCGGGGTGTCCGGGGTGCCCTCGTAGATGACGCTGGTGGCGCCGTTGGCGAGGGGGCCGTACACGATGTAGGAGTGGCCGGTGACCCATCCGATGTCCGCGGTGCACCAGTAGATGTCGGTCTCCGGCTTGAGGTCGAAGACCGCGTGGTGCGTCCAGGCCGTCTGGGTCAGGTAGCCGCCGGTCGTGTGCAGGATGCCCTTGGGCTTACCGGTGGTGCCGCTGGTGTAGAGGATGTACAGCGGGTCCTCGGCGTCGTGGGGCTCGGGAGTGTGCTGGTCGCTCTGGCGCTCCACCACGTCGTGCCACCAGACGTCCTTGCCGTTCGTGGAGACGTCCTGGCCAGTACGCCGTACGACGAGGACATGCTCCACCTGCGGGCACTCCGCAACGGCCTCGTCCACGGTCGGCTTGAGCGCGCTCGGCTTGCCCCTGCGGTAGCCGCCGTCAGCGGTGATCACCAGCTTGGCGTCGGCGTCGTCGATGCGGCTCTTCAGCGCGCTCGCCGAGAAGCCGCCGAACACCACCGAGTGCACCGCGCCGATGCGGGCGCAGGCCAGCATCGCGATCGGCAGCTCGGGGATCATCGGCATGTAGATCGCGACCCGGTCGCCCTTGCCGACGCCCAGCTCCTGAAGGGCGTTGGCGGCCTTGCTGACCTCGGCCTTCAGATCGTTGTAGGTGAGGGTGCGGGTGTCGCCGTCAGGCTCGCCCTCCCAGAAATAGGCGACCTTGTCGCCGCGGCCCTCCTCGACGTGGCGGTCGACGCAGTTGTAGGCGACGTTGAGCTCGCCGCCGATGAACCACTTGGCGAAGGGGGCGTTCCATTCAAGGGTCCTGTCCCACCGTTTGGCCCAGGTCAGCCGCTCGGCCGCGCGCTCCCAGAAGGCGAGACGGTCCGCCGCGGCCTCGTCATAAGCGGTCGCGGTCACGTTCGCGGCCGCCGCCAGGTCAGCCGGAGGTGCGAACCGGCGGTTCTCCTGCAGCAGGTTGGACAGCGCCTGGGGCTCGGTGCCAGGGGTCTCCGGGGCCACCTCGTGCTCCTTCTATGGCCAGGTTGGATAGGTCGTGTCCCACTTCACCAGCTCACGGCATCCGTACACAAGAGGTCTAGACAGGTCTGTACCGTGCGACCCGAGGACTGGGCCGTGCTTATCAGGTCGAATGACAAATGCTATTGAAATGTTGTCATCCTGAAATCAGGAGAATGTGCGGCGGAGTGGGCAAGGGTTTATAGGCCCCTTGGGACGGCCGTTGTTTGGCCTTGACCGGTCCGGTCGTCCTTTCCCATGACTTTCCGCCCGGTCCCTACCAGTTCTGCGGTACGAGGGTGCCCGGTCACGACCGGCTGGCCATCTTGAGCGCGCATCGGGTGGGCGTTGAGTGAGCAGACCGTACCCGCGGGTAAGGTCGGTTCCCGTGAGTGACCCATTGGCCGTCATCGCGCGATTCCCCGGCGTGCCGGAGGCGGTGGACGAGGCCCGCGAGGCCGTCGACAGGCTCTACCGGCACCGCGTGCTGCGCCGGGCGAGCCCCGCCGTGTCCGCGGAGTCGTCCCTGCGCGGCGCCCGCGCGTCGGCCGCCGTGGAGGGCGTCGACGTACCGCTCGACGCCCTGCGCAGGGACGAGATCCACGACCCGCTCGTCCAGGGTGCGCTGCGCGCGTCGGCCGAGATGGGCCGCATGGGCCCGACCTGGCGCAAGGCGCCTCGGCAGGTGCTGGCCCGCCTGCACACGGTCGCGGCGGCCGGCCTCGCGCCGCAGGCCGTGCTGGGCCGTCCGCGTACGGAGGACGAGGCCCCCGACCCGCTGGACCTGGGCCCGGCGCCGGACGCCAAGGAGGCCGCGGTCCGCATGGACGGCCTGATGGACCTGCTGGAACGTCCCACGAAGGCCCCCGCGATCGTGCTGGCCGCCGTCGTCCACGCCGAGCTGGCCGTGATGCGGCCGTTCGGCTCGGCGGACGGGGTGGTCGCCCGTTCGGCCGAGCGGCTGACCTTGGTCGAGTACGGGCTGGACCCGAAGTCCCTGGTGGCCGTGGAGGTGGGGCACCTGGAGCTGCCGTACGCGGAGGGGCTGCGGGCGTACCTGAGCGGCACGCCGGAGGGCGTCGGCCAGTGGGTACAACAGTGTGCCACCGCGGTTAGCCTGGGCGTGCGCGAGACCACCGCCATCTGCGAAGCCATGCAAAGGGGCTGAGTCAGAGGGCTGACATAGCTGACGGCGTCTCAGTCAAGAGACGCCGTCCGCCGGTGCATCACACCGGGTTACCAAGCGTGCACCTGTATTCGTCGGAGCGGGTCAAGCCCGTCACGACGCGCCTCCCGCGGCTGGTCGCGCGTGGGTGCCCGGCTGATGCACCCGGACAAGTGGTCCGTGACACCTTTCTACGACGGATTCCCCCTGATGGGAACCCCTTGGACCAAGACCTTTACCCGGCCGTGGAGCGAGGCCGCGGCGGGTGCGGGCGCCCCTGGGCGCGCCGACCGGTGTCACCCACCCGCGATGATCACTCTCTGTGATCGTCTTTATGTGATCGTTATCAATTGCTGAAAAAACTTGGCGAAAATACGAGATTGCTCCTCGACGAAACTCGATCCGATCGGGCAGCATACGGTGGTATCGCCTCGAAACTGGAGCGACCTTGCGCGGGATTGGTTTGCCGGTCCCTTGCCAGGCTCTGGTGAAGTGATGAAAGCTTTCTTCTGAAACGGGACCGGCTCTACCCCCCCGGAGCCGGACCGATCAGGCGACCCCCGCTCTCCCCCCCGGCGGGGGTCGCCCCTTTTCTGCCCCAAACCCGTCTCCGCCGGCCATGGCTGCCCGCTTCCCAGCCCGCCCACCGCCTCGGCCGCGGACATTCCGCAGTGTTCCGGCGGCTGTCCACAGGCGCGCTGCCGCCGACGCCGTCTATCCCCAGAATCCCGTTCGCCCGCTCACCGTCGCCAGTCCCTGAAACAAGCTGTCCCTCCCATCGAAACGGGAGGCCGACACCGACATGCACCGCCCCCTGGTCATCACCGAGGACCACGCCCTACTGGACGACCTGGTCCGCATCGCAGCCGCAGCCGGCGCGCAACTCGACGTGGCCCACGTCCCCGCCCACGCCCGGCCGTACTGGAACCTCGCCCCGCTCGTAGCGGTAGGCGCCGACCAGGCAGAGGCCGTGGCCGCTTCATCACCTCCCGCCCGCGACCAAGTCCTCCTGGTCACCCGAGACCTCGAGGACGCGGACACCTGGCGGAAATGCGTGGCAGTAGGCGCTCAGGCCGTCGTGACCCTCCCCGTCGACGAACGCCACCTGGTGGAACGTTTCGCGGACGCCATGGAGCCAGAGCCCCGCTCCGGGACGGTGATCTGCGTGATCGGCGGCCGGGGAGGAGTAGGCGCGAGCGTCCTGTCAGCCTGCCTGGCCCTGCACGCCTCGGGCAGCGGCCATCTCCGTACGCTTCTCGTGGACGCCGACCAGCTGGGCGGCGGCATAGACGCGCTGCTGGGCCATGAGGAGGCGTCAGGCGCCCGCTGGGGAGACCTGGTGGCCAGGGAAGGCCGGATCAGCTCCGTGGCCCTGCAGGCGGCGTTGCCGTCGTTCGGCGACCTGGCGGTCCTGTCCTTCCACAGGGGCGAGGTGGCCGCGATCCCGCCCCAGGCCATGCGATCGGTCCTCGAAGCCGGCCGAAGGGGCTTCGACCTGGTGGTCGTGGATCTCCCACGCCATCTCGACCCAGCCGCCGTCGAGGCCCTCACCAGAGCGAACGCCACCCTCATCGTGGCGGCGTCCGACGTACGCGGAATCCTCTCCGCGGTCCAAGTCCTGTGCGAGGCCCGCAAGCACACCTCCGACCTTCGCGCGATCCTCCGCCCCGGCATCGTGGACGACGACATGGCAGCGGCCTCGCTGGGCATCCCATGCGCCGGCACCCTCCCCGACCAGCCACGGCTCACCGCCACGCTCAACCGCGGCGAGCTACCCAAGCTGGGCCCGCGCACCGTACTGGGCGGCCTGTGCGCCTCCCTCCTGCGCGACGTCCTGCCTTCGTGACGCTCCCACGCCTGGTCACCAGGACTGACCAGCGGCAAATGCCGTCCCCACCAGGCCGGACGGATCCGAGACCACTCTGCCCACCGACCCAGCCCGATCAGGCTCGGCGTCACACCTTTCCCGGAAGCGGGTGAGCACCCTGAAGCCCACAACCATGCCTTCGTCGGCGCAGCGACCGACGTCCTCCTCCTCCTCCTCACGGCCCGAGCCGATCTCCGCCGTGTCGCCGGAGCTGGTGGAGGCCGTCCGCGTACGCCTGGCCTGCACAGGCGCCGAACCCAGCGCGGCCCAGGTCGCCGTCGCCCTCAGAGCCGAGAAAGCCGTGTACGGCGACGCGGAGATCCTCGCCGTCGCCCGAGCCCTCTGCGCCGACTTGATAGGCGCAGGCCCCTTGGAGCCGTTCCTGGCCCGGCCCGACGTAACGGACGTCCTGGTCAACGGCCCCCGCGAGGTGTGGATAGACGACGGCGGCGGCCTGCACCGCACTCCGGTGACCTTCGCCGACGACCCGGCAGTTCGCAGGCTGGCTCAGCGCTTGGCGGCCGCCGCCGGCAGACGATTGGACGACGCCTCCCCGTACGTGGACGCCAGGCTCGCGGGCGGCGTACGCCTCCACGCGGTTCTCCCGCCCATCGCCCCCGGCGGCACCTGCGTGTCGCTACGCCTGCCGCCGCGCCGCACATACACCCTGGCGGACCTCGTGTCAGCGGGCATGATCGCTCCATCCGCGTTCCCCGTGCTGACCGCCATGGTGGCCGCCCGACTGGCCTTCCTCGTAACCGGCGGCACCGGCACAGGCAAGACAACGCTGCTGTCGGCCCTGCTCTCGCTGGCCGATCCGGGCGAAAGGCTCCTCCTGGTAGAGGACTCGGCCGAGCTCCGCCCCCTCCACCCGCACGTGGTACGCCTGGAGACCCGCCCGGCGAACCTGGAGGGCGCAGGCGGTGTGGGCCTGCGTGACCTCGTACGGCAAGCATTGCGGATGCGACCGGACCGTTTGGTGGTCGGTGAGGTGCGCGGGTCGGAAGTGGTGGACCTGCTGGCCGCGCTCAACACCGGCCACGAGGGAGGTTGCGGCACGCTGCACGCGAACACGGCGGCGGACGTGCCACCCCGTCTGGAGGCGCTGGGCTGCGCCGCAGGTTTGAGCAGGGAGGCCGTACACAGCCAGCTGTCGGCGGCTCTCGACGCCGTCATCCATCTGACCCGCGACCGCCGGGACGGCCGAAGACGCATCGCCGAAATCTGCCTGCTCTCCAGAACGTCAACGGGCTTGGTCGAGTCACTCCCTGCCCTGACCTTCGACACGAAGGGCACCTCCCGGATCGGTCCGGGCTACGACGCCCTCGCCGAGGCCGTACAGCAGGACGACAGACCTCGATGACCGGTACGAAGGAAGGCGCAAGCCGGTGATGATGGACAGTGCCCTGGTGGTCGCCGCGCTGTCCACAGCCTGCGCGGTGTGGCTGTGGACAGGCCCGACCACCGCCACGACCCGCCTCGCCAAACTGACCTCAGGCCACCACAAGCCCCAGTGGCGGTCCCTGCGAAGGTTGTTCACCCGCCAAAGCCCCGCACGCCGGGCCCAATCCTGGCGCCTGGCATCAATCGAACTGTGCCAGGCACTCTCCGCGGAGCTGTCCGCAGGCCGCACCCCCGGAGAGGCGCTGACGAGAGCCATCGCGGCCGTGGACCTGCCCGATCCCGACGCCCTGCGCCCGGTCGTCGCGGCCGCGAGAGACGGCGGCGACGTCTCGGCGGCCCTGACCGCCTCGGCCCCACCGCAGGGAGGCGAGGGGCTGCGCCAACTCGCAGCCTGCTGGGACGTGAGCGTCACGGTGGGCGCAGGACTGGCAGCCCTGGTCGAACGCGTCGCCGGCACGTTACGCGCAGCCCAGGCCCACCGTCAGGACGTCGCGGCGCAACTGGCAGGACCACGCACCACCGCCAGAATGCTCGCCGCGCTTCCCGCTCTGGGCCTCCTCATGGCCGCGGCCCTCAACATGCACCCCATGACGTTCCTGCTCGGCAGCCTCCCCGGCTTCGCATGCCTGGCCACCGGAATCACCCTCGACGCCTGCGGCCTGTGGTGGACCAACCGCATGGCCGCCCGGGCCCAAGGCTGAACCCATTCCGAACGGTGACGGACGTCCCTTCCCCGGCAGCCCACCCTGGACGAACGCGATCGGATCTTGCCAATGCTCCAACTCCTGTCCGCCCTGTGCGCCGGCCTGGCCACGTGGTTGTGGCTCTCGCCAAGGACACCGCAGGAACGCCTGGCCCGACTGCGCCCCTCGCGGAAGAATCCGGATAGCCGCCCCGTCCCTCCATCACCCACCCCCTTGCCGTACCGGAACTCCCACAC
>NZ_VCKY01000085.1 GCF_005889735.1 Nonomuraea turkmeniaca | reverse complement strand
GCTGGGCAGGGAGGGGGCCGCGTCGGCAGTGTCCCGTGGCGCGGCCCTGCCGCTCGGGGAGCTCCCGCCCGGCTAGTCCGCCCGGTACGCGCCGGAGGCGGCGACCGCGGACCGGAGATTCTCCTGCGCGTCGGTGATCTTGCGGATGACGACGATGGCCAGCACGGCGGCCACCAGCATCAGCGACACGCTGACCACGTCGAACCGCGCGGCCGCGGCGATCTCGTCCAGCTCCTCGGCGTCGAAGAGCAACCGCGAGCCGACGTTCGCCACCAGGGTGCCGCTCAGCCAGGCCGCCCACCAGGCGTGGAACACACCCTTGGGAGCCGAGTAGCTGCGGGCGGAGGCGTCCCAGATGTCGTCCACGATCTGCTTCGGGAACCAGAACGAGACGATCGGCACGAACCAGCCGAAGATCAGCCAGGGCGTGGCGCGCCGGTGCCCGTCCGGCACGAGGATCTCCGCGTTCGCCCTGACCCTGAAGAGCCAGACCAGGAACGCCACGATCACGACGACGTACACGACGGTCTCGAGGATGCCGGACAGCCCGTAGATGAGATCGCCCGCGGTGACCTCCTCGTCGCTCACCGAGTCCGGGGCGGCGATCATGCGGTCGACCAGGGCCGCGTACCACAAGTCGATCACGGCGACGACGATGCCCACGAGTGAGTCGCACACCAGCGCCACCACCGCGAAGATCGCTGGACCGCGGACCGGGCGTAATGGCGGGGATGGTGGTGGGTATCCAGGTGGATGCGGATACATGGCTCGAACCTTTCTGGAGGGGGCGACCGAGCAGCGCACCAGTATGTCGAGCCAAGAGCATGGAAAGGATCAGTTATCCCTTCCGGCGTCACGTCGTGATGAAGCCGGGATTTTGCACTTTCTGTGATTGTCTCGGTGAAAGCGGGCAGTGCCTGGGATGGACGGTCATCATAGGGCAAGGTTGGGAGCATGCCGATGAGGACAGAGCTCGACCGCCTCGCGGGCGGGGCGCACCACGACCCCCACTCGGTGCTCGGAGCGCACCCTGTCGCCGGTGGGGTGGTCTTCCGTGCGCTGCGCCCGCTCGCCGAACGGGTCAGGGTGGTGCTGGAGGACGGCACTGCCCACGACATGAAACACCAGGCCCACGGGGTGTTCGAGGTGACGGTCCCCGGCCTGGACAAGGTGCCCGACTACACGCTCAGCGTCAAGTACGCCGGCGCGGAGCCGCACACCTTCCAGGACCCGTACCGGCACTGGCCGACGCTGGGCGAGGTGGACCTGCACCTCATTGGCGAGGGGCGGCACGAGCGGCTGTGGGAGGCGCTCGGCGCTCGGGTGATGGAGCATCAGGACGTCGACGGCACCGCGTTCTCCGTCTGGGCGCCGAACGCGCGCGGCATCAGGGTCGTCGGCGACTTCAACCACTGGGACGGCGCCGCCTACCCGATGCGGTCGCTGGGCCGGTCGGGGGTGTGGGAGCTGTTCATTCCCGGGTTGAGGCCGGGCGAGCGGTACAAGTACCAGATCCTCGGTGCGGACGGCATATGGCGTGACAAGGCCGACCCGATGGCCAGGCGGACGGAGGTGCCGCCGATGACGGCCTCCGTCGTGGACAAGTCCTCCTACAGCTGGGCCGACGATGCCTGGATGACGGACCGGCCGGAGAAGCACCAGCAGGCCGAGCCGATGAGCGTTTACGAGGTGCACCTGGGGTCGTGGCGGCCGGGGCTGACGTACGTGGAGCTGGCCGACCAGCTGTCGGAGTACGTCGCCGACATGGGGTTCACGCACGTGGAGCTGCTGCCGGTGGCCGAGCACCCGTTCGGCGGGTCGTGGGGTTACCAGGTGACGTCGTACTACGCGC
This sequence comes from Nonomuraea turkmeniaca, assembly GCF_005889735.1. Classification (GTDB taxonomy): domain Bacteria; phylum Actinomycetota; class Actinomycetes; order Streptosporangiales; family Streptosporangiaceae; genus Nonomuraea; species Nonomuraea turkmeniaca. Next base: position 38,365 of record NZ_VCKY01000085.1, on the reverse strand, counting down.
CGACGGCCAGGTTCGGCACCCCTGACGAGTTCCGGCACTTCGTGGACCGCATGCACCAGCGGGGCATCGGCGTGGTGCTGGACTGGGTGCCCGCGCACTTCCCGATGGACGACTGGGCGCTGGCGCGGTTCGACGGCACCCCGCTGTACGAGCACGCCGACCCGGCCAGGGGCGAGCACCCGGACTGGGGCACGTACGTCTTCGACTTCGGCCGCAGGGAGGTGCGTAACTTCCTGGTCGCCAACGCGCTCTACTGGCTCAAGGAGTTCCACATCGACGGGCTACGGGTGGACGCGGTGGCGTCGATGCTCTACCTGGACTACTCGCGCCGCGAGGGCGAGTGGACCCCGAACGTCTACGGCGGCAGGGAGAACCTCGACGCGGTCGACTTCCTCAAGGAGATGAACGCCGTCTGCTACCGGGAGGCGCCCGGCATCTCGACCGTGGCGGAGGAGTCGACGGCCTGGCCCGGGGTGTCGCGGCCGGTGCACCTGGGCGGGCTCGGGTTCGGGTTCAAGTGGAACATGGGCTGGATGCACGACACGCTTGAATACCTGCGCCATGAGCCGGTCTTCCGCCAGTATCACCACCACCAGATGACGTTCTCGCTGCTGTACGCGTACTCCGAGAACTACGTGCTGCCGCTGTCCCACGACGAGGTCGTGCACGGCAAGGGGTCGCTGCTCGGCAAGATGCCCGGCGACGAATGGCAGCGGTTCGCGCAGTTGCGGGCGCTGCTGGCGTTCATGTGGGCGCATCCGGGCAAGCAGCTGCTGTTCATGGGCGGCGAGTTCGGCCAGGGCTCCGAGTGGTCGGAGGAGCGCGGGCTGGACTGGTGGGTGCTGGAGTTCGACGGGCACCAGGGCGTGCAGCGGCTGGTCCGCGACCTGAACCGGATCTACAAGGAGACCCCGGCGCTCTGGCAGCAGGACGCCTCGCCGGACGGGTTCCGGTGGATCGACGCCGACGACTCGGCGGGGAACACGTTCTCGTTCGTCCGCTACGCGAACGACGGGTCCGCGGTGGCGTGCGTGGTCAACTTCAGCGGCGGGCCGCACGAGAACTACCGGCTCGGGCTGCCGTACGCGGGGCGGTGGGAAGAGGCCGTCAACACCGACGCCTACGACTACTGGGGCAGCGGTGTGGGCAACATGGGGGAGGTCGAGGCGGTCGTGGAGGCGTACCACGGGCTCCCGTACTCCACCACGCTCCGGGTGCCGCCGATGGGCGCGGTGTGGCTCACGCACCAGGGAACGCTCTGAACATCCGCTGAAAGTTCGGTGGGAAACCGGGCCAGGGCCTGTGCCTGCCCGGCAAATCCCCATAAACTCCGAGATCATCCCCTCGGAGGAAGACGCGTGCGACTTCGCCACCTGATCGTGTGCTCGATCGCCCTGGCCCTGATGCCGTTATCCGGCCCGGCCTACGCAGACGATCCGACACCGACCCCAGCGCCCAGTAGCACCATCCCCGCTCAGGACAAGGTCGAGGAGGGCTTAGCCGTCGACGGCGGCACCGAGCGGGCCATCGTCGAGTTGACCGACCCCGCGCAGAACGAGCCCGTGGCGAGCCAGGCGGCCGCCGAGAGCGTGGACGTGCTGCTGCGGCCGCAGAACCAGTCGTTCATGGTCGTCGAGGGCACCGCGGAGGAGCTGGCCAAGCTGGCCGAGGACCCGCGGGTCACCTCGATCCACCGGGACAGGACGTACACGCCCGCCGACGTCTCCCCCAACCTCAAGCTGATCGGCGCCGACCAGGCCCACGGCAAGGGCTTCACCGGGACCGGCCAGGCGGTGGCCGTGCTCGACACCGGCATCGACCGCGACCACCCGTGGTTCGGCAACCGGATCGTGGCCGAGGCGTGCTTCTCGGCCGTGGAGAGCGGCGTGGAGTCGCTCTGCCCGAACGGGCAGCCGGAGCAGATCGGGGCCGGAGCGGCCGACGCCATGACGGCGAAGTGTCTGGCCGGCGGGACGAACCTGTGTGAACACGGCACCCACGTCGCGGGCATCGCGGCCGGCACGGGCGGTGTGGCGCCGGGCGCCGGCATCGTGGCGGTGCAGGTCTTCAGCCGGGTCAACGACGAGGACGTCTGCGGTGAGCCGTCGTGCCTGCTGGCCTTCGAGTCGTCGCTGCGGCTGGCCATGGACTACGTGGCCGGGCTGACCCAGCCGCTCGCCGCGGTGAACCTGAGCCTGGGCGGCATGGTGTCGGAGACCGAGTGCGACGCCGGCGAAGAGGGCACGATCTTCAAACCGAAGATCGACGCGCTGCTGGCCAAGGGCATCGCGACCGTGGTGGCCGCGGGGAACGAGTTCTTCGAAGGGGCGTCGTACCCGGCCTGCATCTCCTCGGCGGTGGCCGTCGGGGCGAACGACGGAAGCGACGCCATCGCGGACTTCTCCAACCGGGGCGCGCTGGTGGACCTGTTCGCGCCGGGCGTGGACGTCGAGTCGTCGGTGCCGGACAACGTGACGGCCGTCCACAGCGGCACGTCGATGGCCACGCCGCACGTGGCCGGAGCCCTGGCGCTGATGAAGCAGGCCGCTCCCCAGACGGCGATGCCCGATCTGATCAACACGTTGAAGACGACCGGCCGGCCGTACGTGTACCAGGCCAACGGCGCGCAGGTCACCACGCCGCGCCTGGACCTGGCCGCGGCACTGGCCGGGGCGACGCCGCAGCCGCCCATCACGCAGATCCCGGTCGCTCCGCCGGAGCCCGGCCCCACGGAGAGCGGCCCGAGCCCCGAACCTTCCGACGAGCCCACGGACATCCCCACCGACGACCCTTCCGATGAGCCGTCGTCGTCCACCTCGCCGATCCCGCTGCCGACCGTCACGGTCACGGTGACCGTCACGCCGACGCCGGCGACCACGGCCGCGGTCTGCACACGCGGCACCGCCGCCACGAAGATGCAGGCCAAGGCGTGGGCCGTGGAGATCCACCGCAGCAGCGGCACGATTCCCGACGCCACGCTGACCTGCTACCTGAAGCTGATCAGCAAGTCGAGCAAGGTGTTCCCCGAGCTGACGAAGGCGTCGTCGCTGGGCAAGGCGTACCGGGTGCTGAAGAACACCAAGACCGGAAAGGCCAAGCTCGACAGCGCGCTGCTGACGGCCTGGCTGAACTGGGCGCACGGCACGAACGGCACCACGACGCTGACCGCCGCCGAGAAGGTGCGGCTGAGCAGCAAGCCGTCCGCGGCGGCGCTGAAGAAGGCGACGAAGAATGTCCTCAAAACCGTCAAGTAGGTAATTACATGAAGAGCCGGTCAGTGACCTGACCGGCTCTTCTCTTGGCCGCAATAAAGCAAAAGAGCCTCCAACGTTTATCTGGGTCACATACGTCACTGACATCACAGTTGTCGCAGGTGGGGATGTATGCGGCTGTACGCAAGCCGGGAGCCGGAAAAGCTTCACGGCTCCAGCCTCAGCCACGTCACAGCCGCTCCTCGGAGGAAACAGTGAGGCTACGGTCCTTGCTGGTCAGCGCGACCGCGCTGGCCACCGCATCCGCCGTGCTCTGCACGACCCCGGCGCTCCGCGCCGACGCCACCGACACGCCCAGCAGCGCCGAAACCGCCGACACGCCGGGCCCGCCTGCCACGCCCGAGTCGACCGGCCCGCTCATCAGTCCCACGCTCGTCAGCGAGATCCAGGCCAAGACCAGGGTCCGCTCCATCATCCAGCTCAAGCCCGGCCAGAGCGTCGAAGCCGTCGCCAGCGACCTCGAACAGGCCTCCGAGGGCAGCCGGGTCCTGGAGTCGGCAGCGTCGCCGAACTTCTTCGTCGCCGAAGTGGATCGACTGACGCTCGCCAAGCTCCAGCAGGACGGCCGCGTCCACTCGGTCTACAAGGACGAGTTGCACCCGCCCACCCTCGACGCCAGCACCGCCCTCATCCGCTCGAACCGGGCGAACAGCGCAGGCTGGACCGGCAGGGGCACGACGGTCGCCGTTCTCGACACGGGCATCGACCGCGACCATGGCTTCTTCACCCGCCGGCTGGTGCACGAGGCGTGCTTCTCCTCGTCCGACGCCAGCGACGGCACGGTCTCGCTCTGCCCGAACAACCAGCCCAGCCAGACGGGCGCGGGCGCGGCGGACGCGGAGACCGCGCAGTGCATGGTCAACGGGACGAGCGCCTGCTCCCACGGCTCGCACGTGGCCGGCATCGCGGCAGGCAAGATGGCCACCGGCGCCCCCGCCAACGGGGTCGCGCCGGAGGCCGGCATCCTGGCCATCCAGGTCTTCAGCCGCGTGGACAACCCGCTGACCTGCATGATCGGCGGCACCATGCCGCCGTGTTTCCTGAGCTACACCTCCGATCAGAAGCTGGCGCTCGAGTACGTGGCCAGGGTGGCCAGGACGTACAACGTCGCGGCGGTGAACATGAGCCTGGGCGGCGGCGGCCCGCACACCGCCGCGTGCGACGGCAACGCCAGCGCCGCCGCGGTCAAACCGGAGTTCGACACGCTGGTGGGACTGGGCGTGGCGCCGGTGGTGGCGGCCGGCAACAACGGCTTCTCGAACGGCGTCGCCGCCCCCGCCTGCATCTCCACCGCCATCGCCGTGGGCGCCACGGATGACGCCGACGCGCTGGCCTCCTTCACGAACCGGGGGCCGCTGGTGGACCTGTTCGCGCCAGGCGTACGCATCAACTCGGCGGTGCCCGGCGGGGCGTACAGCGAGAAGAGCGGCACGTCGATGGCCGCGCCGCACGTGGCGGGCATGTTCGCGCTGCTGAAGCAGGCCTTCCCCCAAAACTCGGTCGCGCAGAACCTGCAGCGGCTGCAGGGCACCGGCACGGTCATCCAGTACAACGCCGGAGGCACCCCCACGATCACGTCGCGAATCGACGCCGAGCGCGCCACCGCCGGCGCACGCGCCGCCGCGTGATCCGTGGAGGGCGACGCGCAAGGGCCGGCCGGATTCCGGCCCTTCCACATGTCGGGAAATCACCGCATACAGAACAAGAAGCGGTAACGGAACCCACCCGCCCCTCTGACATCAACGGTCCGATTACTACACTCCTGGAGCAAACGCCCCCTGACCCCCGGAGGAGCAGTTGAGACTCCCGTCTCTGCTGGCCGGCGCGATCGTGTTAGCCGCCACCTCGGCCACGCTCGGCGCCACACCCGCGTTCGCCGACCCAGGGTCCAAGATCGACCCTCAGATCACGGCGACCGGCGAGCACCGCGCCATCGTCCGCGTCCAGCAGCCCACTCAGGTCAAGTCAGCGCAGGCCACCGCGGAACAGGTCAAGCAGGACAGGAAGAACGTCTCCGCGGAGCCGCCCTCCGAGGTCGCCGGCAAACTGGACTTCTTCGTCTACCGCGGCACCCGTGCCGAGCTCGAGAAGATCGCCGAGCAGGCCGACGTCGTCTCCATCCGCAAGGACAAGCTCAACGAGCCCACGCTGGTGCAGAGCATCCCGCTGATCGAGGCCGACAAGGCGCACCGGCGGGGGTACACGGGCAGTGGCACGGCCGTCGCCATCCTCGACACGGGCATCGACAAGGACCACCCCGCCTTCGGCGACCGCATCGTGAGCCAGGCCTGCTTCTCGGCCTCCGACCCCGCCGACGGCTCCACACCGCTGTGCCCGAACGGCAGCCAGTTCCAGATCGGCGACGGGGCCGCGGACGCCGAGACCGCGGCGTGCATGACGGGGGCGCCGCAGCCGCAGTACGGCCTGTGCTACCACGGCACGCACGTGGCGGGCATCGCGGCCGGCCAGGCCACGAGCGGCCTCGCCGCCAACGGCGTCGCCCCGAAGGCCGAGATCATCCCCGTCCAGGTCTTCAGCCGCTTCGAGAACTCGCCGTACTGCGCGGGCCGCCCCGTCTGCGTCCTGGCGTACGACTCGTCGATCCTGACCGGGATGGCGTACGCGGACATGCTGGCCGACCAGCACAACCTGGCCTCGGTGAATCTGAGCCTGGGCGGCGGCAAGTACGAAACGGCCTGCGACGAGGGGGACGGGGCCGACTTCAAGGCCGAGGTGGACAAGCTCCTGGCCAAGGGCGTGGCGACCGTGGTGGCTTCGGGCAACAACGGCTACGACGCGTCGGTGTCCTGGCCGGCGTGCGTCTCCAACACCGTCGCAGTGGGCGCCACGGACAAGCAGGACGCCGTGGCCGCGTTCTCCAACCGCGGCCCCCTGCTGGACGTCTTCGCCCCCGGGGTGACCATCACGGCGGCCATCGTGGGCGACTCGTACGCGGCCCTGAGCGGCACCTCGATGGCCACCCCCCACGTGGCGGGCGCCTTCGCCCTCTTGCACCAGAAGCACCGCCGGGCAGGAGTGGACCAACTCCTGGAAGCCCTGAAGAGCACCGGCAAGCCGATCACTTACCCCAGCGCAGGCGCTGAGGTGACAACCCCCAGGATCAACGTCTACGCCGCGCTCCGCAGCCGCCTCTGACGGTCACAAGGGGTGGGTCGCCCACGCGCACCCACCCCTTGCCGGCGCGACCGGTGTCACGCGTAGAGGTCCTCCGGACCGATCAGGCGGACCTCCCCAGGAATGTCCTCCTGGAAGCCTGCTCCGCCGTAGCAGGCGAGCACCGTGCCGCTGGTGTCGTATCCCTTGACCGACAGCAGGTCGCGCGCTCGCCGGAGCCGTTCCACGCGCCTTGCCGTCATCACCGTGTCCCACTTGACCTCTCCCAAGGACAGCACGCGCCGCGGTCGCCCCTGCTCCTCCGGACCGAGAACCGCCACGTCGATCTCAATCTGCGTCCTATTGGCCGGGTCCGCGATGGTGCCGGCCGCCACCTCTCCGGGAGACTCGCCGAATACCTCACGCCCGGCGCGCATGGCCCACTCCCTGCACAGGCTCTCGAAGTGCGGCCCGACCACCTGAGACAGGAATCTCGCGCGGGAATCGCGCCAGGCCGGCTCGGACATGCCGCGTTCCAGCCGGGGCCACTCCCTCCGCATCACAGCCTCATAGAAGACGATCAACGGCTCGCAGATGCGGAAATGGGTCCTTCCCTTCCTGAAGGCGTCGGCCTCACGGACGATCAGGTGGGAGTCCTCCAGCACTGCGAGCGGATGCCCGATGTCCGGAGACTTCCGTCCCATGTAATTGGCGATGCCGCCCCGCGTGGCGTTCCCTGATGCGATCGCGCCGAGAACCGCGTGATACAAGGCCATGTCGCGGATGTCGGCCTCCTCGGCGAGCAGATAGCGGGCCTCCCGGAACAGCGGTCTGTGCCGATTGAGCACGGTCCGCACGACCCACGCGTCAAAGTCCTCCATCGATGCCGGGGCGTCGTCGACCACGAACTCGCGCCGGTACGCCGGGGTGCCACCCACGATGGAGTGGACCAGCACCGCCAGGCGCGGATCGTCGATCCCCCAGAACGTCGCCGATGCCCGATGGTCCAGCGGCCGCACCATCAGCTCAAGGCTCGCCCGCCCCCGCAGCGGCGCATTACCCGCGAGGAGGCCGCCCATCACGCCTATTGCTGAACCGCACAGCAGCAGGCGCGCACTGCCTCGCCGGGCATATCCGCCGGGGCCCAGAGCACGCTGGATCAACGAGGGCAGCGACGGTGACGCCTTGGTCAGGTAGGGGAACTCGTCGATCACGATGAGCCCTTCCTGGACGACGGTGAACAGTCGCTCCAGCGCCTCGTTCCAGTTCGCGAAGGCGAATCGTCCGCCTCCGACCCTCACGGCCAGCTCCTGGCCGAAGCGGGTCAGCGCCTCAGCCTCCGTCTCCTCCACCGCGCTGAAGATGAACCCTTCGACTTCCTGGACCAGAGCATCGAGAAGGAAGGTCTTTCCTTGGCGGCGTCTGCCGCTGACGATGCCAAGCCGCTCGTCCGGGCTCGGCGACGTGGCGAACCCGACCAGGGTCGCCCACTCCTCGTCCCGGTCGAAGACGTGCTCGGGCTTGACGGCCAGCTGCATAGTAGAACTATACACCTAAGGCATATACACCTTAGCTGTATAGTTCTAAGCCACATTTCGAAATGTGTCGCTTAGGGTGGCTTCTATGGACGCAGGCAAGGCGATCTTCGAAACCGTCGACAAGCTTCGCCAGCGGCGCACCGCCCCGCTGGTGCTGGAGCTCGATCTCACCGAGGGCATCACGGAAGGCCCGCCGACGGACCCGCTCGCCGCGGTGCTGTCCATGCGGAAGACGCGCCTTTCCGATGTCCTGTCCGGGCTGAAGCGGGCCAGGCAGGACTCCAGGGTCAAGGCGCTGATCGTGAAGATGGGGAGCACTCCCCTGGGCCTGGCCACGGTGCAGGAACTACGCCAGGCCGTGATCCAGTTCCGGTCCTCCGGCAAGCTGACCGTGGCGTTCGCCGAGACGTTCGGCGAGTTCGGCGGCGGCACCGTGCCCTACTACCTGGCCAGCGCGTTCGAGCGCCTCTACCTGCAGCCGAGCGGCGACGTCGGGCTGACCGGGGTGGCGCTGGAGCAGCGTTTCCTCAAGGGGGCGCTGACGAAGCTGGGGGTGGGGTTCGAGGCCGGGCAGCGGCACGAGTACAAGACCGCCCCCAACACCTTCACCCAGAACCACATGACCGAACCGCACCGCGAGTCCATGGGCCGCATCGTGGAGTCGGTCACCGAGACGATGATCGCCGGCATCGCCGACGGCCGCAGGCTGGACGCGGGCAAGGTGCGGGAGCTGATCGACCGGGGCCCGTTCACGGCCGCGGAGGCGCGGGAGGCCGGGCTGGTCGACGGGCTGGCGTACCGGGACGAGGTGTACGACGAGATCAAGCAGGCCGCGGGCGGCGAGGCGCACTTGCTGTACGTGTCCAGGTACGCCAAGGCCGCGGCCGTGCGGAAGCTGCCGCACCCGATGGCCGACGGGATCGCGCTCGTCCACGGCAGTGGCATGATCAAGGCAGGGCGGAGCGGCCGGAGCCCGCTCGGCGGTGGCGGGGCGATGGGCTCCGACACGATCAGCGGCGCCCTCAGGGCGGCCAGGCGCGACGAGCACATCAAGGCGGTCGTGTTCCGGGTGGACAGCCCCGGCGGCTCGTACGTGGCCTCCGACACCGTGTGGCGTGAGGTGTCGCTGACGCGCAAGGTGAAGCCGGTGATCGTCTCCATGGGCGACCTGGCGGCGTCCGGCGGCTACTTCGTGTCGATGGCCGCCGACGTGATCGTGGCCCAGCCGGGCACGTTGACGGGCTCCATCGGCGTGTACGGCGGCAAGCCCGTCTTCTCCGAATTGCTCGAAAAAATGGGGATAAGTTCGGAAATAGTGGCGGAGGGAGCTAACGCTGGGATGTTCTCCACGTCCCGCAGCTTCTCACCCGAGCAGTGGGAGCGCATCAACGCCTGGCTCGACCGCATCTACGACGACTTCGTGGCCAAGGTCGCCGAGAGCCGCAAGCTGACCCGCGAGCGTACCCACGAGCTGGCCCGCGGCCGGGTGTGGACCGGGGCCGACGCGCAGGCGAACGGGCTGGTGGACGAGCTGGGCGGGCTGGAGGACGCGCTGGCGCTGGCCAGAAAGCGTGCCGGGCTCAGCGACGATGCGCCTGTCCGCACGTACCCGCGGCTCAACCCGCTGGAGCGGCTGCGCGGGCCGGAGTCCAGCGAGGACAAGTCGGCGGCGCTGGCCAGGGTCCGGCTGGACGCCTGGGGCCCGCTCGCCCGCCTGTCCGCCGAGCTGGGCCTCCCGGCCGCGGGGCCGCTGATCCTGCCCGAGTGGTACACGATCCGCTGAATCAGCCCGCCAGGGCATCCCGGCGTCCTGAGGTCATCACACCAGGCCGCCGTCCGCTGTCAGGTTCTGGCCGGTCAGCCAGGCGGCGTCCGGGCTGACCAGCAGCGCGACCACGGCCGCGATGTCGGCGGGTGTGCCCACCCGGCCGAGGGCCGTCATGTGCGCGACCGAGGCCGCCGTCTCCGGCGGAACGGAGGCGCGCAGCATGTCGGTTTCGGTGGGCCCGGGCGACACCGCGTTGACCGTGATCCCGCGCCTCCCCAGCTCGCGGGAGGCGACCCGGGTGAGCTGCTCAATCGCCGCCTTGCTCGCGGCGTAGACCGACTCGCCCGCGCTGGGCCAGGCGGTGCCGGTGGAGGAGACGGTCACGATCCGGCCGCCGTCGGCCATCCTGCGGGCCGCCGCCTGCACCGCGAAGAACGCGCCGCGTACGTTGACCGCCATCACCCGCTCGAACACCTCTGTGGTCAGCTCGTCGATCGGCGTGTGGTCGATCACGCCCGCGCTGTTGACCAGCACCGACAGGGGCCCGGCAGTCTGGGCGGCGAACACCTCGTCCGCCGTGGCGAACAGCCGCTCCACCTGGCCGGGGTCGGCCGCGTCCGCGCGTACGGCGGTCGCCCGCCCGCCGCACGCCTCCTCCACCTGCCGGGCCGCCCGATCGTCGGCGACGTAACTGAACACCACGGTGGCGCCGTCACCCGCCAGCCGTTCCACTACGGCACGGCCGATCCCGCGCGATCCACCCGTCACCACTGCTGCCGCATGCATGAATCTCCCTTTCTGTTGCAGGAACCCTCACCATGGCAGCCCTCGCGGAAGCCGAACTTCCGCGAGGTGGGTAAGTCTGGATTTTGTGACCACGAGAGACCCCGCCGCACGGTTGCTGCGCCTGTTGTCGTTGCTCCAGTCGCGTACCGACTGGCCGGGCCCCGAGCTGGCGGACCGGCTCGGCGTCAGCACCAGGACCATCCGCTCCGACATCGAACGGCTCCGCGACCTCGGCTACCCGGTGTCGGCCACCTCCGGCACGGCGGGCGGCTACCGCCTGGGCCCCGGCGCCAGGCTGCCGCCCCTGCTGCTGGACGACGAGGAGGCCGTCGCGGTGGCGGTCGGCCTGCGTACGGCGGCGGCCCAGACGGTGGGTGGGATCGAGGAGACGTCGCTGCGCGCCCTGGCGAAGCTCGAACAGGTGCTGCCCGCCCGGCTACGCCCGCGTCTGGCCGCGCTGACCGCCTACACGGTGCCCGTGCCGGGTGGCGGCCCGCCCGTGGACTCCGGTGTGCTCGCCACGCTCGCCTCCGCGTGCCGGGACCGGCGACGGCTGCGGTTCGACTACCTCGACCACGACGGCAACGCCACCGTGCGCGACACCGAGCCGCACCGGCTGGTGTCGACCGGGCGCCGCTGGTATCTGGTGGCCTGGGACGTCGACCGCGACGACTGGCGCACGTTCCGGATCGACCGGCTCACGCCCCGGACCCCGATGGGGCCGTCCTTCCCCAGCCGGTGGATGCCGCCCGGTGACGCGATCGACTTCGTCACCAAGGGCGTGGCCTCGACGCTGGGCCCCTGCCGTACGGTCGCGACCGTGCGCGCACCGGCCTCGGCGGTCAGCGAGCGGGTGCCGCCGGTGGCCCGGGTCGAGCACCTCGACGACGAACGGTGCCTCCTGCACATCGGCGCGGCCACGCCGCTGACGCTGGCCGTGTACCTCGCGGCGCTCGGCCTGCCTTTCACCGTGGACGGGCCTGCGGAGTTGCTGGCGGCGCTGCGCCAGGTGGCGCGCCACTGCACGGGCGCCGTACCGGACGGCGGGGCCGCCCTCGCGGCGGACTGAACAGGCAGAAAGGCCGGGAGGGGTCTCGCCTCCCGGCCCATCGACATCACGACCCGCAGTGCGCGAGTTCGGCGGCCGACGCGTGGGGCGCATCCGGACGCCGGCCGGCCTCGCGGGACCTGGCGCGGATCCGGCGGAACACCATGCCGGTGGCGATCGCGACAGCGGCGCCCAGCAGCACGAGCACCACGAGGACGATGGTCGCCGCCCACGGCCAGGCGCTCCCCGTCAGCTTGACGTCCATCACCGGGTACTCCAGCGTCTTCGCCGCCCACCGGGCGGTCGCCACGTCATAGGTCTTCGCGATGTCCCGCAACACCGGGTCGAACGCGAACTCCTCGCCCACGTGGAGATACTCGGGCCGGAGCCCTCCGGTGGCCGCCGACGGCCCGTTGCCCGCCGCCTGACGCCGTGCGGCGTCGACGCCGGGAACGAGCAGGCGGTCGAGGTCCTCCGCGGCCGCCGCGAGCGTCGAGCGGGGGACGAACGTCAGGCCGTGCCTGGAGCGCACCGGTCCGTCCCCGATCGCGACGGTACGCCCGATCATGGACTGCTCGGTGTAGGTGATGAACGCGGAGGCGAGCTCCAGCTCACCGGTGCCGTCGACGAGCCGCACCCCGATGGTCGACGGCCCAGGCTGGTAGGAGGAGGTGAGCGAGACGACGGCCACGTCCTTGGCCTCGAAGCTGGACTCGGGGATCCGCGCGGCGACGCCAGGAGAGTAGTAACGCCAGTGGACCTTCTGCGCCGCCGCACGCGCGGTGTCCACGTCCACGAGCCGCTCGATGATCCGGAGGGCGCCGTCGATGCCGGACAACACACCGGCGGTGGTGATCACGTTTCCGTCGTCGACGTACCGCCGGCCACTCACCCACTGGACGTCGCCGAAGTCGGCGCGCAGCCCGGCCAGCCGCCACCAGTGGGACGTCGCGGGCCGGCCGTCCAGCAGCCCGCTCGCCGCGAGCGTGCGTGCCCCGTTGCAGACGCTGACGGTGATCGCGCCGGCCGCCGACTGCTGCCGCAACCACGCGGTGATCGACCCGAGCTCCGCGGGAGCCGTCTTGTTCAGCGCCGGGATCACGACGGCGTCGAGGGTGTCGCGCCGCTCGCCGAGCAGTTTTGCCAGCTCGTCGAAGGTCAGGTCTGGTACGAGGTCCAGGCCACCGGTCAGCGGCACCAGCCGAGTCCCGGACGAGACGACGTAGGCGTTCATCCGCCCGGTGCCCGCCAGCACCTCGTACGGCCCGAGCAGGTCGGCCACGTTGGTGCCGCTGCCGTTGGCCAGGAAGGCCACCGTGGGTTTGGCCGGGTCGTGGCCGGCCGCCTTCGACGCCGGCCGCACCGCGGCCACCTCGTCAGGGCGCGCCTTGTACTGGTCGCCGAACTTCCCGACCGTGTTCACCGCGGAGACCGCACCGGGGATCAGCAAGGCGACCAGCACGAGCGCCACCCGCCCGGCCCACTTCCGTGGGAAGCGGATCCGGTGCTGGTGGTGCGTGTACTCGTGCCGTCGCTTCAGCATGGCCAGGGCCATGAAGGCGAACATGAGCACGTGCCCGATCGACATCACCAGATGGCCGGGCAACACGCCGAACCAGTACGGAACGAGCAGAACGAGGAACGGCACGGCCATCGCCAGGCTCATCTCGGCGATGGCGGCCCGGCTGTGACGGCGGACCAGCATCCAGACCGCCATGCCGATGGTCATGTCGGCGACCATGGTCAGAGTGCCGACGTCGACCCGGGTGACGTCCGGCAGAACCGCGCTCCACACCGGACCGAGCAGCAACATCCCGAGGCTCATCGCGACGACCATCTCGATGTAGTGCCAGACGAAGCGGCCGACCAGGCGTCTCTTGCTGGGCTGGACTGTCATGACGGGGACCTCCTGACGTGTGGGGCGTGATGTCGCCAACGCTAGGAAGCCGGAGCGGCCGCCGAATCAGTGAAGTCGCCGGTCCTTCACGCGGGGCGTTCGGCCAGGACCAGCCTCATGAGCTCGGCTCGCGAGGTGATGCCCGCCTTCTGGAAGACCTTGCGCAGGTGGTAGTCCACGGTCCGCGGGCTGAGGAACAGCTGCGCGGCGATCTCCCGGTTGGTCAGCCCCTCGCCGACGGCCAGCGTGATGCGCAGCTCCTGCGGGGTGAGCGTGCTCAGGACACCCGCCTCGGGGGTACGCGCCGACTCCCCCGTGGCCCGCAGCTCGCCCAGCGCACGATCGGCCCAGGCGATCGCGCCGATGCGGCGGAAGTCGTCCGCCGCGCCGCGCAGGTGCCGCTGGGCCTCGGAGCGTCGCCGGTCCCGCCGCAGGTGCTCGCCGAGCAGCAGTTCGGTACGGGCGTGCTCCAGCGGCGCGTCGGACCTGGCGTGCAGGCGCAGGCTTTCCGCGTAGTGGACGTCGGCGTCGCCATCGGCGCTGACCAGCGCCCGGCAGCGAGCCGTGAGGGCGCCCAGCTCCGGCGCGGCGGTGTGCTCGGTCCACCGGGCGTAGCGTGCCGTGGCCGCGGCGGCCCGGTCGTGCTCGCCCGCGCGGACGAAGGCCTCGACGAGGTCGGGGACGACACCCATGGCCAGGTCCGGAGGCACGTCGGTGTCCCAGCCGCCGACCGCCTCGAACTGCCGCGCGGCCTCGCGGTGCCGGCCCGCGACCAGGTCGACGAGCCCGAGCGCCCGCCTGGCGTACGACATGGCGTCGGCCAGGTTGCGGCCACTCGCCTCGGCCAGCACCTCGGTGGCCAGGTCGGCGGCTTCCGGCCGGCCCCGGATGGCCGCGCACAGGGCCAGCAGGCCCTGGTGGCGGCAGGCCGTGTTCGGCTGGCCGACCTCGGCGGCGAACTGGCAGCCCTCCTCGGCGTACGCTTCGGCCAGCCCGAGCCGGCCGCGGGCGATCTCGTCGGCGGCCTGGTATTCGAGATTCCAGGCGAGCGCGCCGAGTGATCCGGTGTTGCGCGCCAGCTGCCCGGCCTTGCGGCACAGCCGCCTGCTCAGCTGGTAGTCGCCGAGCCGGCGGGCGATCGCCCCGGCCAGGGTCATCGTGACCGGATCGGTGAGCGACTCGACCGCGGCCCAGTCCCGCGGCCCGGGATCGCGTCCGGCGCCGGCCAGACAGGCGCCGTGCAGCAGCAACAACGCCGCGTCCCGCGGGTCATCCGGCTCCAGCGCCATCACGGGGCGCGGGTCGTCCGGCGCCTGCGTGACCTCGTCGAGCCAGCCCGCCAGGTCGGTCCACGCCTGTGGCCGGTTGACGCGGACGCCGAGGTCGGCGTACATCACGATGGTCGGGGCGAACAGGCGCCGGTCGATCCGCAACGCCCGCGGGATCCACGGCTTGATGAGGTCCATCGCGTCATCGGGCGAGCCGGCGAACTCGGCAACCGTCGCGCGGATCGCGGCCAGCGCGATCCGATCCGCCTCCTCCTGATGCGGCTCGCGCTCGGCGCGGTCGAGCAACTCCACGGCGGCGGCGGTGAATCCGCCCCCGATGGCGGCGAGCGCGGCGTTCCACCATCGCCGTCCCCGGCGGGGACCGTCGGCGGTGAGCTCGGCCGCCCGTGACAGCGCGGCCATGGCCGCGGCCGGGCCACCGCGCAGGGCCGCCTGCTCGGCCGAGCGCTCGAGTTGCTCGGCGGCCTGCTCGTCGTGGCCGGCGGCGGCATGGCCCAGGTGCCAGGCGCGGCGGTGCTGATCGGCGGGGGTGTCGAAGGCCGCGGCGAGAGCACGATGGATCGCGGCGCGCCGGTCGGCCGTGGCGCTGTGGTAGACCGCGGAGCGGATCAGCGGGTGCCGGAACACCAGCCGGCCCCCGTCGTACGTCAGCAGCTCGTCGAGCTCGGCGCGGTGCAGCGGGTCGGTGCCGATGCGCAGTGACGCGGCCGCCTTCTCGATGGTGCCGACGTCGCCCGAGCCGTCGGCGGCGACCAGCTGGAGCAGCGGCACTGACGCGGCGTGCCGCGCCTGGATCTTGACCAGGAACGAGCGTCGCAGCTCGTCCGTCATGGCCGGCGGCTCCTGCGTGCCCTCAGGTGGCACCTCCTTGCCCGCGAGTTCGAGCAGGGCCAGAGGGTTGCCGCCGGTGGCGGCCAGGAGGTGGTGCCGCTCGGCGTCGGTCAGGCGCCGCCCGCCGGCGTGCTCGGCGAGCAGCGCGTCGGCCGCGTCCGGGCCGAGCCCCATGAGCGGGACGCGGCGCAGGTGGGGCAGATCGGTGGCGTGTCCCTCGTCGGCACGCGCGGCCAGCGCCAGCACGATGGGCTCGTTGTCCAGCCGGCGGGCGACGAACGCCAGCGTCTTCAGCGTCGGCTGATCCGCCCAGTGCGCGTCGTCGACCACGCACAACACCGGCTTCTCGCCCGCCAGCAGGGACAGCAGCGACAGGGCCGACAGCGCCACCAGGAACGCGTCGGGCGGCGCGCCGTGCGCCCGCCCGAACAGGATGTGCAGGGCCTGCGCCTGCGGACCGGGCAGCTCGTCGACCGATCCGAGCACGGGGAGCAGGAGCTGGTGCAGTGTCGCGTAGGCGAGATCGGCCTCAGGCTCGACGCCGACCGCGCGCAGCACCTGGAAGCCGGCGGCTCGCTCCGCGGCGTACGACAGCAGCGCGGTCTTGCCGATGCCCGGCTCGCCGTGCAGGACGACCCCGCCGCCGTGCCCCTCGGCGGCGTGCCGCAGTAACGACTCGAGCAGCTCCGTCTCGGCGTCTCTCCCCAGCACACGCCGAGCATAGAAAGACCCCGCACCGGTGACAACGTGCTCGCGGACCGGCGACTTCACTGATGCGGACCGGGCGGCCGGGTTCCTAGCGTCGGTCGTGTCACCGGAAACTCAGGGAGAGGGTCACCATGATGCGCGGAGCATTGAGCGGTCGCACCGCCATCGTCATCGGTGCCGACAGCGGCATCGGCAGCGCGGTGTCCTGGGCGCTGAGCAGGGTCGGCGCCAGCGTGGTCCTCGGGGCCGGCGACGGTGCTGCGCTGGCCGCCGACATCGGGGCGGCGGGAGGCCAGGCCGTCGCCGTCCCGACGGATCTCACCAACCCGGTGTCGGTGCGGCGGCTGGTCGACCAGACGCTCGGCGCATACGGCCGGCTCGACGCCGCGATCAACGTGTGCGCGGTGGCTCTGGCGATGAAGTACGAGATCCCGGCAATGCGACGCGCCGGCGGCGGCCGCATCCTCAACCTGGCGCCGATCGACGACCTGCAAGCCGTGATCGAGTTGACTCGCGCGGCGGCACTGTTCTGCGCCGGATCCGGTGTCCGGATCGACGCCGTGGCCATCGGACCGCAGGATGGTGAGGACGTAGCCAGAACCGTCGTGTGGCACGTCGCCCGTCGGCTCCCCATCGGGCGATAGCGGCAGCAGGCGGTCTCCGAACGAGCAGTGCCCCGTCCAGAGACCGCCACCTCAACGATTGCTGACGAGGGCGACCTAGTTTCGCGGCTCAGGCGCCCATGGGGCGATAACGGCCGCGGAGGCGTACCAGAGGCTGAAGGGCCGGGTTGACGTATGAGACGGCCAAAACGGTGGCGATGAAAAGTGTGTGGTCGCCGGCCGGGACCACCCTCGTGGTCTCGGCTTCCAGCGCGGCCACCCCGCCCTCCACCACCAGCGCCTCCGTGTGCGCCCCCCGGTGGTGCGGGACGCCGGCCACCAGGAGGCGGGCGCTGGGCCGGCCGGGGGTGGCGAAGCGGCTGGCGATGGCGGCCTGGCCGGAAGACAGCAGGGAGGCGGCCCAGCGGTCCTGCCGGAGCAGGACCTCGTTGAGGTAGCCGCTGCTGGCCAGGCTGACCAGCACCAGCGGGGGCTCCAGCGAGACGGACATCAGCGCCGACACCGTGGTGCCGAGGTCGTCGCGGCCGTCGCGGACGGTCACCACCGCGACCCCGGCCGCCAGCTGCGCCATCGCCTCGGTGAACTCGCTCACCGCGAGGGCCTCCGTGAGACCCCCGCGGCGGGCGAAATCATCAGCCGAGGCCGTTGGACGTCAGCCATTCCTTGGCCACCGTAGCGGGCTCGTCCTTGTTGACGGAGATCTTCTGCATCATGTCGAGCAGGGACTCAGTGGTGAGCTTCGCCGAGACGGAGTTCAGCGTGGTCCTGATCGTGTCGGTCGCGCCCGACTTGTAGAGCAGGGGTGTGACGTTCTGGGCGGGGAAGACGTTCTTGGTGTCCTCCAGCGCCACGAGGTTGTTCGCGGTCATCTTGGGGTCGGTGGTGAAGACGTTGCCGACCTGGATCGAACCGTCCTTCAAGGCGTCGGCTGTGGTGGGCCCGGTGGGCTTCCACTCCTTGAACTCGATCCCGTAGACCTCCTTGAACCGTGCCTCCCACCGCTTCTTGAACTCGGGCGGGCCGCCGACGACCATGTTCTTGGAGACCTTGGCCAGGTCCTCCATGGTGTTGATCGACTGCTTGGTCTGGGTGTCCTTGGTGACGGACAGGCTGTCCTTGTCCTCGGCCGGCGAGGAGTCGAGCACCTCCAGCTCTGCGGGCAGCTTCTCCTTCAGCGCGGAGTTGACCTCGTCCGTGGTCGCGGCCGTGGCCTTCAGGTCGATGAAGGCGAGCAGGTTGCCGTTGTACTCGGGCACGATGGTCAATCCGCCGCTCTTGACCTGGTCGTACACCGCCTCGCGGCTGCCGATGCGCGGCTTCTCCTCGACCTGCACACCCTTGGCCTCCAGGGCCTGGGCGTAGATCGACGCGAGCAGCACGCTCTCGTCGAAGTCGAACGATCCGATGACGGCCGTGCCACCCCCGCCAGAGGCCGACCCGCTGGGAGCCGCGCTCGAGGTGTCGAGCGGGTTCCCCGCAGTGCTGCCGCCACCACCACAGGCGGCCAGCGCGAGCATCGCCGAGATCAGCACCCCCGCGATGCCGTACTTGCGTCCCATCTTGCTTTTCCCTTCTAAGCGGGAGGTAATACAGGAGACTATCGAACCTTAAGCCGCTGGCTCACCCCCGGTGAGACCGTCACCCTCTGGGCGAGCGTGAACAAGATCTGCACGACGAGCGCGAACAGCACAATCAGTACTGAACCGCCGACGACGCTCGCGTAATCCTTCGTCGCGAACCCGTCGATCACGTACCGCCCGAGGCCGCCCAGCCCCGTGTACGCGGCGACCGTGGTGGTGGCGACGACCTGGATCGCCGAGAGCCGGCAGCCCAGCAGGATCAGCGGCAGCGCGACCGGCACCAGCACCCGCAGGAGCACCTGCCCGCCGCGCAGCCCCATTCCGTACGCCGCGTCCCGCAGCTCGGGATCGACCCCCTTGATGCCCTCGTACGTGTTCACCAGGATCGGCGGCACCGACAACAACACCAGCGGAATGATCACCGGCCAGATCGAGGCCGCGCCGAGCAGCAGCACGAACATCACCAGCAGGCCCAGCGTGGGCAGTGCCCTGGCCAGGTTCGCCGAGACGACGACGATCACCTCGCCCCGGCCGGTGTGGCCGATCACCAGGCCGAGCGGCACCGCGATCAGCGCCGCCAGGACCAGGGCGAGAGCGGAGAACTCCAGGTGCTCCAGCAGCCGCATGGGGATGCCGCCGGGCCCCGACCAGTTCTCCGGGCTGCCGAAGAACTCCCCCAGCCACGAGAAGAAGGCGCTCAACCAGCCCATGACGCGACCTCCCCGCTCACGACCCCTGCCCCTTCCGCACCCGCACCCATGGGGTGAGCAGCCGCTGCGCCAGCACGAGCAGCCCGTCGGCGACCAGCGCCAGCGCCACGATCAGCACGATGCCGACGATCACCGGCGGCATGAACGGGTTCTGGTACGCCCGCGTGAACAACCCGCCGAGCCCGCCCTGCCCGATCAGCGCGCCCACGCTGACCAGGCTGATGCTGGAGACCGCCACCACCCGCAGCCCGGCCAGCACCACCGGCACCGCGATCGGCAGCTCGACCTGCAGCAGGCGGCGCAGCGGCGTGAACCCCATCGCGACCGCCGACTGGCGTACGTGGTCGGGCACCGAGCCGAGCCCGTCCACCACGGCCGGGATCAGCACGGCCATGCCGTAGAACGTCAGCGGGATGATCACGGTGGTCTGCGACAACCCGGTCACCGAGATCAGCAACATGAAGACCGGCAGCGAGGGCAGCGCGTAGACGACGTTCATGAAGCCGGAGGTGGGCTGGTAGAGCCAGCGCCAGCGCACGCAGGCCAGCCCCAGCGGGAGCGCCACGACCAGCGCGAGCATGATCGGCACCAGGGACATGGTCAGGTGGTCGGTGAGCAGGTTGCGAATGCTGTCGACCCGCCCGGTGTCCCAGTTGCGGGCGATCCACTCCCAGATGGAGGGAGGACCGTCACCCATCTGCCGCCTCCGCCAGCGCCTGGTCGAGCGCCTCCCTGGTGGCCACGCCGACGACCTTGCCCTGCTCGTCCACGGCCACGGCACAGCCGGACGGCGACAGCAGCGCCGCGTCGAGCGCGGAGCGCATCGAGTCGCGGCCCGGCACGAATGTCCCGTACGGCTCCAGCTCGCCGGGCCGCGCCCCGGAGGCCCAGCCGAGCGGCCGCCCTTCGGCATCCACCACCAGTTGCCAGGATTCGGAGGTGCCGCGCTCGGCGCCCTCCTCGACGGTCAGGTCGGTACGCAGCCGCAGCCCTTCGGTGGAGACGAACTGCAGCCGCCTGATCCCCCTGTCGTGCCCGAGGAACTCGCGCACGAAGTCGTCGGCCGGCTCCGACAACAACGTCTTGGGGTCGGCGACCTGCGCCAGTGTGCCGCCCACGCGCAACACGGCCACGCGGTCGCCGAGCTTGATCGCCTCGTCGATGTCGTGCGTGACGAAGACGATGGTCTTGTTGAGCTCCGCCTGGAGCCTGAGCAACTCGTCCTGAAGGCTCGTACGCACGATGGGGTCCACGGCGCTGAACGGCTCGTCCATGAGCAACACGGGCGGGTCGGCGGCCAGCGCCCTGGCCACGCCGACGCGCTGCTGCTGCCCGCCGGACAGCTGGAACGGGTAACGCCCGGCCAGCGCCGGGTCGAGGCCGACACGTTCCAGCAGCTCCATGGCCCGCACGCGGGCCTTCTTCTTGTCCCAGCCGAGCAGGTAGGGGACCGTGGCGATGTTGTCGACGATCTTCCGGTGCGGGAACAACCCTGCCTGCTGGATGACATATCCGATGCCGCGCCGCAGCGTCGGCGGGTCGATGCCCTGCACCGGCTCGCCGTCGAGGAGGATCCGGCCCTCGGAGGCGTCGATCATGCGGTTGATCATCCGAAGGGACGTGGTCTTCCCGCAGCCCGAGGGGCCGACGAGCACCGTGATCTCACCGGTGGGCGCCTCCAGGCTGAGGCGGTCCACGGCGACCGTGCCATCCGGGTAGCGTTTGGTGACAGCGTCGAATGTGATCACGCGTGACCTCTCGCTCGTGGCAGGGCCGCGGCCCCCTGCCACGACCGCCGCATGATCTCTCGGAACCCACAGACTACGGCGATCCGGCCGGGTCTGTCCCCTTGGGCCTGGCTTAAGCGTTTCACTGACCAGGCATATTTACTTAAATCTGGATCTGGTAGTGCGCCGGACCTGTCTGTGTTGGCATGATTACCCCCACAATCACCTGACGCGTACCTCTTCACCTCCACCCTCAGCGTCCGCACAGAGCAAGAGGATCCGGCCCCGTGTCTCAGCCGCTCACCGATCAGCGCCCACGCGCCGAACTGATCGCAGAGCTCTACGACCGTCATGCCGCCGGGCTGTTCGCGTACTGCGCTGACCAGCTCGGCGACCTCGGCTCTGCGTCCGATGTCCTGATGGCGGTGCTCACCGGCGTCCCCGCCGCGGAGGCGCCCCGTGCCGCTCTCTACGCGTTCGCCCGCCGCCAGATCCACCGGCGGGACGTCGTCTACGCGGCCCCCATGGTGGACCCGCTCATCGACCCGGCCACGTCCCTCGTCGAGCGGAGCCTGCGGGAGCTGCGCCCGCACCAGCGGGAGGTGCTGGTGCTCTGCGCGGTCTGCGGGCTGAGCAAGGCCGAACTGGCCTGGGTGCTCGATGTCGCGCCCGACACGGCCGAGGAGCTGGCCGTGGGGGCGGGTCATCGGTTCCGGCAGGCCCTGGGGGCCGCCCTGGCCTCCACCGGGGTACGCGTGCCCAAGCCGATCGCCGACATCTACGGCGCCCTCGGAGTGGCGCCGCTGCATGACGTGCTCGGCCGTCTGCCGTGGCCGCAGCCGCCCGGGGCGCTGCGCATCCACTTCGCCGGCTCCCGTACGGCCGCGCCCGCGCCGCTGTTCGTGAAGCCGCGCTGGCCCAGCCCGCCGATCTGGCCGCAGCCGCTGGCCGACGCCAACCCGGCGACCAGCACGCTGATCTTCCCCAAGGAGTTGCTGACGCCGCCGCCACCGTCCCGGGTCTCCCATCACGAGGCGACCACGGCCCCGATGCCCAAGGTCCGCGACCCGCTGGGCCCGCCGCCCGGCCTGGCCTCCCGCAGAGAGCCGCCCGGCCTGGCCCGCCCTCTCAGGGACCCGCTGGGCGCGCTGGACTCGTCCGGTCCCTTCAATGAGCGGCCGTTCTTCATGGCGGCGCCGGCGGACGGTCCGGAGCCGTTCGCCACGGGGGACGTGCTGCTGCCGAAGGACTCGCCCGAGCCCTTCGCCACGGGCGATGTCCTCTTGCCCGGCGACCTGCCGCCGCCCAGAGGCGAGGCGCGCAGGGAGCTGCGCAGGCCCAGGCCGGAGCGGCGGTCGCAGCCGTCCCCGGCCGAGGACGTGCTGGTCCACAAGGGCCCGGCCCGCCCGCTCCAGCCAGACCCCGAGGACCCGGTACGCGACACGGCGCCGTTGTTCAAGCCGCGTCCCAAGTCCGTTGAGCCGGTCTACCGGATGCCGCTGCCCTGGGAGGACGAGCCGGCCGAGGAACCCAAGGAGTCCCTCCTGGCCCCGCGCCCGGTCCGGGCCAGGCCCGTCCCCAAGCGCCGTCCGGACAAGCCCCGGCCGGAGAAGAAACGCCGCCGCGGGGACCGCCACTACGACTGGGCCTGGGAGCTGATCGGCTTCCTGATCTGCGTGGCGATCGCGATGATCGTGTTCTTCTCCGTACCGATGTTCGTCGACCCCTGAGTGACCGTCGGTCACGACACCGGCCCTTCGGCCTTTGACGACTGCCCCCGCCGGGCGTCCCGGGCGGTGAGAGTCGTCCCGGTCGCGACCGTTGCCGCCGCCACCAGCCCGGCGGCCGGCACCGCCCAGTCCCCGAGAAAGGTGCACAGCAGGACCAGCGTGGCGGCCGCGGGCAGGACCAGTTGCTGCGCGAGCCCGTGCTTGAAATAGCGGGCGTGCAGCGCGTACACCATGATCAGGAAGAGGGCCGTCGGGATCGTCACCGCCGCGGCCGCCGCCGTCGCCGAGATGTGCGCCTTGTGCACGGCCTGCTCGACCACCACCTCCAGGCCCGCGCCGATGGCCGCGCCCGAGGCGAAGATCAGGTAGTGCCCGTAGCCCCACAGGAATCCCTCCCTGTTGGAGAGCAGTCTGCTGTGGGCGGGCACCACGAAGTAGATCCACCAGGCCGCGAAGACGATCAGCAGCCCGCCGACCGCGGTCGGCACCAGCTCGCCCAGCGCGTCGGTCTCATCCAGCGCCGACCGCACCGCGATGGTGGCCGCCAGCACCGTCTCACCGAGCACGATGATGGTGAACAGCCCGTACCGCTCGGCGATGTGATGCGGATGCCAGCTGCTGCTCCAGCGCCGCTCCGCCACCGGCGGCACACACATCTCGACGACCGCCATCACCAGGAACGCCCAGGGTCTCACGTTCTCGGACACGAACAGCGGCGCCAGCCAGCCGACCTGGCACAGGAGCACCCCGCCCGCGTACCGCAGGGCCATGCCGCGCTCCTCACCGGAGGTGGACAGCGCCGCCCGCAGCCACTGGGTGACCATCGCCAGCCGCATCACCAGATAGCCGAACCAGACGACGCTGAAGTCGTGCTCGGCGAAGGCCCGGGACACCCCGGCCGCCAGGATCAGCACACCGGCGATCTGCACCAGCGTCGCGATCCGGTACGGCACGTCGTCCGTGTCGTACGCCGACGCGAACCAGGTGAAGTTCATCCAGGCCCACCAGATCGCGAAGAACAACATCGCGTAGTACACGACCCCGATCGCCGCATGATCCTCAGCCACGGCGTGCACGAGCTGAGTGCCGGCCACATTGACGGCCACGACGAAACACAAGTCGAACAGGAGCTCCAGGGGCGTCGCGGCGCGATGCTCCTCGTCACGGTTCCGGGCGATCATGCGGCGCAGCGGGGAGGCTGCGGGTGTCGACGTCATGGCACAAGCACATCAGAACAGGCGGGTGATCGTCTGCCGGTGAACACCGGGACGCCCGCAGTTCCCGGCGGTGCTCGAACCGCCTACGACGGCTCCTCGACCGCAGCCAGGTCGAGCGTGCTCAGCCGGTCCACGTCGGCGAGGATGTCCATGGCCACCACCTTGCCGCCGGCGACGGTGAACGCCCCGACCGAGATCACCTTGCCGCCCACCGTGTTGATCATGCCGAGGACTCCGTTGACCAGGACCGGCTGGGCGAGGTGGGCGATCCGCTGGAACATGAGCGCCTGCCTGGCCACCGCCAAGGCCCCGCGGAGCTCCATCCAGCCGCCGGTCGCCGGCGCGCCCTGGTCCACCCGCAGGACGATGTCCGGGTCCAGCACCGCCACCAGGGCGTCGAAGTCACCGGCGCGTGCGGCCGTCATGAAGGCGTCCACGACCTCGCGCTGCCGCGACAGGTCGGGGTCCGGCTCCACGGCCGCGCCCCGAACCCGGCGGCGGGCGCGGCTGGCGAGCTGACGGGTCGCGGCGGGGGTGCGGTCCAGGATGGGGGCGATCTCGTCGAACGGCACGGCGAACATGTCGTGCAGCACGAACGCCAGCCGCTCCGCCGGTTCGAGCGTCTGGAGCACCACGAGCAGCGCCAGCCCCACCGAGTCGGACAGAAGTGCCTCGTGCTCGGGGTCGACGCCGTCCTCCCGGCTCACCACGGGGTCCGGCATCCGCGTCTCCAGGGGCTCCTCGGCACGCGAGCGGCGGGAGCGGAGCATGTTGAGGCAAACGCGGCCCACGACTGTGGTGAGCCAGCCGCCCATGTTCTCCACATCGCTGGTGTCGGTGCGGTTGAGCCGGAGCCAGGCCTCCTGGACCGCGTCGTCGGCCTCGCTCAGCGAGCCCAGCATCCGGTACGCCACCGCCCGCAAATGATCCCGGTGTGCCTCGAAAACGCTGGTCGCCACATCTTTGTCGTTCATCGGGCACATTCTCCCTCGCGGGCGCGCCCTAGCGGTGACCGGCCTTATCACGAAGCAAGGGAGACCACCGTGGAAGCACGGATGAACCACCCCGCAGCCGTCGTGCCCGGCGGGATGCAGACGCCTGGGGTCAACCCGCCGAGAGGATCAGGCCGCTCGTCGGCACGCCGGTGCCGGCCGTGACCAGGACGTGGGCGACGGCGGGCAGCTGGTTGGCGGCGGTGCCGCGGATCTGGCGCACCGCCTCGGCGATGCCGTTCATGCCGTGGATGTACGCCTCCCCGAGCTGCCCGCCGTGCGGGTTGACGGGGAGGCGGCCGTCCAGCTCGATCCCGCCGTCCTTGAGCAGTTCCGGCGCCTCGCCCCGGCCGCAGAAGCCCAGCTCTTCGAGCTGGGCCAGGACGAACGGGGTGAAGTGGTCATAGAGGATGGCGGTCTGGATGTCCCGCGGCGACAACCCGGACATCTCCCAGAGTTGCCGCCCGACGAGGGACATCTCCGGCAGGCCGCTCATGTCATCGCGGTAGTAGCTGGTCATCATCATCTGGCCGGCTCCGGAGCCCTGGGCGGCGGCCGTGATCACCGCGGGGGACCTGCGCAGGTCGCGGGCCCGCTCGGCCGACGTCACGACCAGGGCGACCGCGCCGTCACTCTCCTGGCAGCAGTCCAGCAGGTGCAGCGGCTCCACGATCCACCTGGACGCCTGGTGCTCCTCCAGCGTGATGGGCCGCTGGTGGAACCATGCGGCCGGGTTGGTGGCCGCATGCCTGCGCATGGCCACGGCCACCCGGCCGAAGTCCTCCGATGTCGCGTTGTAGCGATGCATGTAGCGGCGCGCGAACATGGCCACCCAGGCCGCCGGGGTCATCAACCCGAACGGCACGTGCCAGCTCATCTCCAGGCCCTGGGAGGTCGGTTCGCCGGTGAGGCGGCTGTTCGGCTGGCCGAAGCGGCGGCCGGAGCGCTCGTTGAACGCCCGGTAGCAGACCACATTCCTCGCCATCCCGGTGGCCACGGCCATGGCGGCGTGCGCCACGGTGCCGCAGGCCGCGCCGCCGCCGTACTCGACGCGGGAGAAGAAGGTCAGATCGCCGATCCCGGTCTCCCTGGCGACGGCGATTTCCTGGTTGGAGTCCTGGCTGTAGGTCACCATGCCGTCCACGTCGGCCGGCGACAGCCCGGCGTCGTCCAGCGCCGACAGCACGGCCTCGGCCGCCAGTCGCAGCTCCGAGCGCCCGGACTTCTTGCTGAACTCGGTGGCGCCGATGCCCGCGATGGCGGTGCGTCCACTTAGCAAGGTTCGTCCTCCTTGGGGACGGTGAGGGTGACGGTGCCGGTGGCGTGGTCGCCGAGGCTGACCTTGCCGCGTATCTCCACCGTGACCTGGCCGTCCTCGAGCGACACGACGGTCCCGTCGAAGCTGAGGCGATCCCCCGCGTACGCAGGGACGCCCAGCTTGACGTTGATGCTCTTGATGACCGCCTCCGGGCCGGCCCAGTCGGTGACGTAGCGCTCGACCAGGCCCATGGTGGTGAGGATGTTGAGGAAGATGTCCTTCGAGCCCTGGGCGCGGGCGAGCTGGGTGTCGTGGTGCACGGGCGTGAAGTCCCTGGTGGCCAGGGCGGTGGAGACGACCACGGTGGGCGTGAGATCGATGGACAGCTCCGGCAACACTGCGCCCGTCTCCACGGGACCTCTCTCGGTCATGGCTCCCCCGGCGTCCACATCGGCAGGACGAGTTCGTCGTCCATCCGGCGGTACGTCACGCGCAACGACATGCCGATCCGCACCTCCTCGGGCGGGCAGTCCACGACGTTCCCGACGATCCGTACGCCCTCGGGCAGCTCTACGACGCCCACCACGAACGGGGTCTCGCGGCCCGGCACCGGAGGGTGGTGGTGCACGACGTAGCTGTAGAGGGTCCCGCGGCCGCTCACGACCGTGTGGGAGCGGCCGGTCGAGCGGCAGTGGGGGCACAGCGGGCCCGGTGGGTGGCGCAGCAGGCCGCAGTCGGCGCAGCTCTGGATGCGCAGCTCGCCCTCTTTCACGCCTTCCCAGAAGAACGCGGTGTCCTGGTTGATCGCGGGCTGGAGCGGATAAGGGTCCTTGGTGGTCTTCCGGGCGGGTGGGCGAAATTTCAGGACCCGGAAGAGCATTTCCGCCACCGGCTCGTCGTCCTCGGCGTACCAGGTGACGTTCCAGGTGGCGAAGAACCCCACGCCCAGAGCGGTCCGCTTCGGCCCCGCCAGGCCCGAGAACCTCGTGGCGGGTGTGAGGCGCTCGCCCAGTCGGGCGTAGCGGTGGTAGGTCTGCTCGCAGTTGGTGGCCACCACGCCCGTGTAGCCGCCGGCGTTCAGCGCGGCCATCATGTCGTCCACCGGCGAGCGGTCCTTGGCCGTGGCGCGCGGCCCCTGCATGGTCCACACCTGGGCCATCGCGGGCGGGGCGACGCCCTTGTCCAGGTAGGCCGGATTCTGGTCGCCCATGGCGGCCAGCCAGTGCCTGATCATGGGGATGTTCACCGGGTCGGGCGCCGGGACGCCGCGTACCTCCCCCAGCGCCGCCTGCTTGTCCGCGAGCTCGTGCAGCTCCTCGTCCGTCATCGGCCCGTCCGTCATCGGCCCGTCCGTCATCGGGTCGCCCGTCATCGTGGCGGCCTCGGCAGGCTCAGGCCGAGCATCGCGATCAGCTCCCGCTGCACCTCGTTGACCCCGCCGCCGAACGTCAGCACCACGGCGCCCTTCACCCCGTGGTCGTGCCGTTCGAGCAGCTCGGCCGTCTCCGGGTCGGCCGGGTCGCCGTATCTGGCCAGGACGTCGCCGATGATCCTGCCGACCTCCTGCATCCGCTCGGAGCCGTAGATCTTGGTGGCCGACGCGTCGGGGGCGCCCAGCCAGCCGAGGTCCATGTTCGCGGCCACCTGCCAGTTGAGCAGTTCGTTCGTCCGTAACGCCGCCCACACCCTGGCAAGCGCGCGCCGCACGTCCGGGTTGTGCACCTGCCCGGTGCGCTTGGCCCACGCGAGGAAGCGGTCGTAAGACTGGCCGATGTTCCCGGCGGGGCCGAGCGTGACGCGTTCGTGGTTGAGCTGGTTGACGATCAGGTCCCAGCCGCGGTCCACCTCGCCGACCACCATGTTCACCGGCACGCGGACGTCGCTGTAGTAGGTGGAGTTGGTGTGGTGACGGCCGTCCATGGTCACGATCGGGGTCCACGAGTAGCCGGGGTCGTCCGTGGAGGCGATCATCATGGTGATGCCCTTGTGCTTCTTGGCCTCGGGGTTCGTGCGGGCGGCCAGCCAGATGTACTGGGCGTAGTGCGCGCCGCTGGTGAAGATCTTCTGGCCGTTGACGACGTAGTGGTCGCCGTCGAGCACCGCCGTGGTACGCAGGGACGCCAGGTCGGTGCCGGCCTCGGGCTCGCTGTAGCCGATCGCGAAGTGGCACTCGCCGGCGAGGATGCGCGGCAGGAAGAGGTCCTTCTGCTCCTGGGTGCCGTACTGCATGAGCGTGGGGCCGACGGTCTGCACCGTGATGATGGGATACGGGACGCCTGCCCGGGCTATCTCGTTGGCGAAGATCTGCTGCTCCAGCGGGCCGTAGCCACCGCCGCCGTACTGCTTGGGCCAGCCGAGGCCGAGCTTGCCGTCGCGGCCGAGGCGGCGGCAGTGCTCCATGTACGCCTCGCCGAACGGGTCCTCGGCGATCTTCCTGCGGTCCTCGTCGGTGAGACACGCCTGGAAGTACTCGCGCAGCTCGTCGCGGAGTGCGCGTTGCTCGGGGGTCAGGTCGATCAGCATCAGACGAGCGCTCCGATCAGGTCCAGCTGGGCGTCGGCGCCGCCGAGCAGGTGGGACAGGTGCTTGGCCTGGGCGAAGTAGCGGTGCAGCGGGTACGTCACGTCGAGCCCGAGGCCGCCGTGCAGGTGCTGGCAGGTGTAGAGGGCCTTGAACGCCTCACCGACGTGGTACGCGGCCAGCGCCAGGTCCTGCTCGGCCGGCAGGCCCTCGCCCAGCCGCCAGGCCGCCGACCACATCGCCACGTCCAGTGCCCGTCCCGCGATGTAGACGTCGGCGATCTGCATGGTCACGGCCTGGAACTCGGCCAGCGCCCGGCCGAACTGCTTCCTGGTCTTGATGTACGAGGTGGTCAACTCCAGCGCGCCGGCCAGGACGCCGCTCGCCTGGGCGGCGACCGCCGCCGTGAAGAGCCGCCTGGCGCCCGCGACCGCCTCCGGCCCCGCCACCCACTCCCCGGGCGTGTCGTCGAGCACCACCGTCGCGGCAGGCTCCCCGGTCGAGGTGTACTCCGCCGCCGTGACCGGCTCCGTGACGAGGAAGAGGCCCTCGTCGGCGGTGACCAGCACAGCCGAGGCGGGATGGAGCACGGAGACCTTGCGCCCGGTCAGCGCCCACCCATCGCCGGACGCCCGCGCGGCCGTGGTGGGCGGTTCGGCGAGGGCGCGCCCAGGCTCCCGCAGCGCGAGCGCGATCCGGCCCGCACCATCCTGGGCCGGGGCCTCCGCGCCGCTCATGCCGGGCCCGCCGTCCTCGCGGACCGTGTCTCCCTCTCCGGCGGTGCCGCCGAAGCGTCGTTGCTGGTCGAGAGTGCCGTAGCGGGCCAGGACAAGCGTGCTCGCCAGCGTCGCAAGCGCCGGCACCGAGGCCGCGCGGGCGCCGACCTCCCGCAACACCACGGCCATCTCCACCGGCCCGAGCCCGGCGCCGCCCGCCGCCTCCGGCACGCACACGCTCATCAGCCCGGTCTGCCACAGCCGCTCCTCGTCCCCTTCCCTGGCGAGGACCTCGGCGGCCAGCTTCTTCAAGTCCTGCTGGGTTTCGTCCAGGTTGAAATCCACTACGTCTCCAAGAGGTGTTGCCTGCCGTGCCGTACGAACTCCTCCTCGATGCTCTTGGCATCCGCGTCGGTGAGCGGCCGGAGCCCGGCGGGCGTACGCCACCAGACCGGGTCGCCGGTGCGCCAGCCTTCCCGGGCGAGGACCCGTTTGAGCACCTTGTGGGAAGGCGTCTGGGGCAGGTGCTCAGAGACACGGATATAGCGGGGTAAGGACTTGGCGCCCAGATCCCGGCGGGAGCCGAGGAAGGCGGTGAACGCCTCCGGGTCGAACGCCCCCTCCAGCACGAGCGCCGCCATGACCTGGTCACCGGCCGCCGCGTCCGGCACCGGGTACACCGCCGCCTCGATCACCCCGGCGAACTCCCGCAACGCGGCCTCGATGGGCGCCACGGCCAGGTTCTCGCCGTCCACGCGCAGCCGTTCGGTGCCGCGCCCGGCGAAGAACACGTACCCGTCCGCGTCCATGTACGCCAGGTCGCCCGACCAGAACGCGCCGCCCCTGACCCGCTCGGCGTCGCCGTCCGGGTCGTTGTAATAGCCCTCGAACAGGCCCGTCCCGGCCGTGTTGACCAGCTCGCCGACGGCCTCGTCCGGGTTGAGCAGGCGGCCGTCCTCGACGCGGCCGGGCGGGCAGGGCCGTCCGGTGAAGGGGTCGAGGATCGCGACGCCTTCGGGCAGCCTGCCGAGACAGCCCGGCGGTCCCGAGGGGTCGGGGGTGAGCGAGATGGCGGTCTCCGTGGAGCCGAAGGCGTCGATCACGTGGCACCCGAACCGTTCCCCGAACCGCCTGATCGCGACCGCGCTCCCCTCGTTCCCGAACGCGATCTTGAGTGGGTTGTCGGCGTCGTCAGGACGCTCAGGGGTGGCCAGGACGTAGGAGAGCGCCTTGCCGACGTAGTGCAGGTACGTGGCGCCGTACCGCCTGACGTCGGGCAGCAGTCCCGAGGCCGAGAACCGCCGCCGCAACACCAGCGCCGCCCCCGAGGCGACGGCGGGGCGTAGGCGGCCATCAGGGCGCCGGAGTGGAACAGCGGCATCGAGCAGTAGACGACGTCCTCGGGCCTGAGCAGCGCCCCGAGGCTCGTCCCGGGCACGGCGATCTTCCGCTGGGTGATCCGGACGGCCCGTGGCCGGCCAGAGGTGCCGGAGGTGAAGATCAGCATCACGAGGTCCGCAGGCGTGGGCGACTCACCCGGCCCGGCCGCGGCGCCCGTCGCCGGCCCGTGATCGGCCTCGGACTGCTGTGCCCCGACGCCGGCCAGGGGCACGGACTCCACGCCCAGCGCCTCGGACACCAGCCCGGCCGCCCCCTCGTAGGGGCCGTCCCACAGGAGCAGACCGACGTCGGTGGCGCGGGCGTCGCGGATCAGCTCGTCGGGCGACCTGGTGGGGTTCAGCGCCACGACCACGTGACCGTCCAGCGCCGCCGCGCCCAGCAGGACGACCAGCTCGGGAACGTTCTCACTCAGCACGCCCACGTGCAGCCCCGTGCCGCGCCCGGACAACCACGCCCCGGCCGCCCGGCAGGAGGCGACGTACGCGCGCCACGACCACACCGCGTCCTCGAACATCAGCCCAGGTAGATCGTCCTCGGCCCGTGCGAGAAGCAGGGCCGCGAGGGTGTTCGCGGTCATGCCGCCTCCACCAAGCGCTCGGTCAGCCGAATCGCAAACTAGAACAGATTCTAATATCTGTCCAGAGCACGTCCATGCCGATAACTTTCGATACCTCCCTGTAACAGCGGAGACATGGCCCGACAAGGCGTCTTTGTGACCGGCGAGTAACAAGCCGCGGTTTCATGAAATCAGATAACGTGTTCTTATGCGCACCTCGCATGGCACAATTGCTGCGCCCTCCTCGAGCGATGCCGAGGAGGCCATGGAGAGCCACCCTCCGGCGGGCGGGCACAGCGTCCGCACGCGCAGCCAGCACCAGCGCCGCAAGCGCATCGTCCAGGCCGCGGCCGCCCTTGCCTCGCGCGGCGGGGTCGAGGCCATGCAGATGCGTACGGTGGCCGAGCGCGCGGGCGTCGCCCTTGGCACGCTCTATCGGTACTTCCCATCGAAGATGGACCTGGTCGTGGCGGTGGTCGGCGAGGAGATCGACCTCCTGGAGAGCAGCATCGAGCGCCGGCCGCCGGGCGCCTCCACACCGGCGAGCCGCGCGGTGGACGTGCTCATGCGCGCCACCCGCGGCCTGATGCGCGAGCCGGAGCTGGCCGACGCCCTGATCCGCTCGCTGATCATGGCGGAGGTGCAGACGCCGTTCGGCGACCGCATGACGGGCCTGCTGCTGCGGGTCTCGGCCGAGGGCCTGACCCTTGAGCAGGCGAGCGAGGAGCAGCGCGATCTGGCGGGGTCGCTGGCCAGCGTGTGGGTGCAGGAGCTCCTGGAGATGCTGCGCGGACGCCGGACGTACGACCAGATCCAGCGTCGCATCGAGACCGCCGCCGCGCGGCTCCTCGCCGGCATCTGACGACGGCGTCAGTAGTTGGTCCAGTAGACCAGCCGCCACTGCTGGCTGGGGGTGCCGTAGTCGTCCCAGAGCTGCATCGGGGTGCCGTTGTAGGCGATGTTCTGCCACCGGGGATCCAGCACCCGGCCGCCGAGGGTCCGGATGGAACCGGTGGGGTTGCCGTTCGGGCCGAGATACCAGAGCTGGTTGGCGTTGTCCATGTACCTGGCGCAGTCCCAGGCGACGACCCAGGTGCCGTTGCCGCCGTTCCAGACGGCGTCCACGCACTTGCCGTCCCAGGCGTTGATCAGCTGGAACCTGCCGTACCGGTCCTGCTTGATGTACCACTCCTGGTTCCACTGGCCGTGGCCGTAGCAGTCCCACAGCTGCAGGCGGGTGCCATTGGGGGCGGCCACGCCGCCCGGTTGCGCGGGCGTGTCCAGGCAGCGGTTGTTGTAGACGTTGCGGATCTGGAAGGGGCCGACGGCGCCGGGAGGCGGGGCCATCGGGCCGTTGGGCGGGTCCGCGTGCGCCGGTGCGGCCGGGAGCAGCCCGAGCAGCAGGACGGCGAGCGCTAACGCGAATCTCATGGCACATCACTCCTCGAGAAGGGTCTACGAGGAGGATCGGCCGACCCGGGCCCACGCGCCTGAGTAGGCCCTACTCAAAAGTGTCCTGAGCCGTCCTGAACGTGCGGCGGTAGGCGTGCGGGGCGCATGGCCGCCCAGATCGTCGAGCCGCAGCGGAGGGGTCGGCCTCCGTGGCGACAGGACGGCCGTCGATCGTGCAGGTGACGACCTCGTAGAGCGGCTCCCCACCGGGCCCCCTGGCCACGCGGAAGATCCGGGACGGCATGCTCAGCTCGAACGGCATCACCCCGTCAACGGCCACGACGACCACGATGCATGGCCCGATTTTTACACATCATGGCCTTTGGGCCAGTCGCGAGCGACCTTTCGGCGGAGCAGGCTGGACGGCATGAAGATGAAGGCGATCAGCCAGGACGCCCTGGGCGGCCCGGAAGTGCTGAAGATGGTCGAGACGGACCGTCCGGAACCGGGTCCGACCGAGGTCCTGGTACGGGTGGAGGCGGCCGGACTCAATCCGACCGATTGGAAGACCCGCGCGAGCGGCGGGCTGCTGAGCACGCCACCGCCGTTCGTGCTCGGCTGGGACGTCTCGGGCGTGGTCGAGGCGTCGGGGGTCGGGCAGGCGCTCTACAAGCCCGGCGACGAGGTGTTCGGCATGTTGCAGTACCCCGACAGGCACGGCGCCTTCGCCGAGTACGTGACCGCGCCGTCCCGGCATTTCGTCCGTAAGCCCGCCAACCTCGATCACGTGCAGGCGGCCGCGATCCCGCTGGCCGCGTTGACCGCTTACCAGGGGCTGGTGGACGTGGCCGGGCTGAAAGGCGGCCAGCGGGTGCTCATTCACGCCGCGGCCGGCGGGGTGGGACATCTGGCGGTGCAGATCGCCAAGGCCCGCGGGGCGTACGTGATCGGCACGGCCAGCGCCGCCAAGCACGACTTCCTGCGTGGTCTCGGCGCCGACGAGCTCATTGACTACCGGACCGAGGACTTCTCGGAGATCGTGCGGGACGTGGACGTGGTGCTCGACACGATCTGCGGCGACTACGGGCCGCGCTCGCTGCGCACCATGCGCAGGGGCGGCACGATCGTCTCGCTCGCGCTCGGGTTGTTCGACCGGGGTGTGCACGACCTGGCGGCGGAGCTGGGCCTGCGTTCGGAGACCATGCTGGTGGAGCCGGACCAGGCCGGGATGCGGGCGATCGCGGCGCTGGTCGAGGCCGGGCGGCTGCGGGTCGAGGTGGCGGCGGCCCTGCCGTTGGCGGACGCCGCCAAGGCGCACGAGCTCGGCGAGACCAACAGCACCACCGGCAAGATCGTCCTCACGGTCCCCCACTGACACACGACGCGGTCTCCCCCGGGACGCCCCCGCGGCTCCCGGAGGAGGCCGTGCTCGCGACCCCGCGTCAACAGAGATGAGCACCTCGTCGTGCTCCTGGTGGCCGACAGGGTTCGCCTTAATTGACCGGCCGGAGGTAAAAAACTCACCGATCTGTCGGTGGCGAGGTCTATACAGGGAGGTATGAGCGACAAGCCGACGAACGAGGACTTCCTCCGGCTGGCCGATCCGATGCGGCGCGAGCTGCTGGCGCACTGCTACCGCATGATGGGGTCGGTGCACGATGCCGAGGATCTCGTCCAGGAGACCTACCTGCGGGCGTGGCGGGGCTACGACGGCTTCGAGGGGCGTTCCTCGCTGCGTACGTGGCTCTACCGCATCGCCACCACCGCGTGCCTGACCGCGCTGGACAGCCGCAACAGGCGGCCGCTCCCGACCGGTCTGGGCGCACCCAGCACCGAGCCCACGGCGCCGCTGGTGCAGGACAACGAGGTGCCATGGCTGGAGCCGATGCCCGACGCGCTGGCCGGCGCGGGCGCCGACGACCCGGCCTCGATCGTGACCGCGCGAGAGAGCATCAGGCTCGCGTTGATCGCCGCGCTGCAGCACCTGCCGCCCCGGCAGCGCGCGGTCCTCATCCTGCGTGACGTGCTCAGGTGGAAGGCCGCCGAGGTCGCCGAGGCAGTCGGCGTGTCCACCGCGGCCGTCAACAGCATCCTGCAGCGGGCCAGAGCCCAGCTCAACGAGGTGTCGCCGACCCTGGACGACCCCGTGGAGCCGCTGAGCGAGGAGCAGCAGGCCAAGCTGGATCGGTACGTCGCCGCGTTCCAGAGCTACGACATCGACAGCCTGGTGGACCTGTTCACCAAGGACGCGATCTGGGAGATGCCGCCGTTCATCGGCTGGTACCAAGGACCGCAGACGATCGTCGAGCTCACCAAGACGCAGTGCCCGGCCAAGCGCTCCGGCGACCTCAAGCTGATCCCGATCGCCGCGAACGGCCAGTCGGCCTTCGCCGTCTATCTGCGCGAGAACGGCGTCTACCGGCAGTTCGCGATCATGGTGCTGACGTTCTCCGGAGACTGCATCAGCCACGTCGGCATGTTCCACGAAGAGAGGCTGTTCGAGACCTTCGGGCTTCCTTCGACTTTGGAGAGCGAGGCTTCCGCGGCAAAGTAGAACGCGTTACAGTCGCGCCAGAGTATCGTTCTGGAGGCGACGTATGGGCACACCTGTGATCGTCGAGGCCGTTCGCACCCCCATCGGCAAGCGCGCGGGCTGGCTCGCCGAGCTCAAGCCGCAGCAGGTCCTGGCCACCGCGCTCAACGGGCTCGTCCAGCGGTCGGGGATCGATCCGGCGGCCGTCGGCCAGGTGTTCACCGGATGCGTGACGCAGGCGGGCGAGCAGGGCGGACACGTCGGGCGGCACGCGTGGCTCTATGCCGGGCTGCCGTACCAGACGGGGGTCACCACCGTGGACGCGCAGTGCGGGTCCTCGCAGCAGGCCGTGCACCTGGCGGCGGCGCTGATCGCCGCGGGCGTGATCGAGGCCGGCGTCGGATGCGGCGTCGAGGTGATGAGCCGGGCGCCGCTCGGCAGCAACGTGCGCCCCGCCAAGCCCAAGCCGGATGACTGGAGCATCGACCTGCCCGACCAGTTCACCGCGGCCGAGCGGATCGCGCGGCGACGCGGGCTGACGCGGGAGCGGCTCGACTGGTTCGGGGCGCGCTCGCAACATCTGGCGGCCAAGGCGTGGGCCGACGGGCGGTTCGAGCGGGAGATCGTGCCGGTCGGCGACGTACGCAGGGACCAGGGATTGCGCGAGACCACCGTGGAAGGGCTGGCGAAGCTCAAGCCGGCGATGGAGGGCGCGTTGCACACCGCGGGCACGTCGTCGCAGATCTCCGACGGCGCCGCCGCGGTGCTGGTGATGAGCGAGGCGGCGGCGCGGCGGCACGGACTGCGGCCGCGGGCCAGGATCCTGGCGCAGGCGCTGGTCGGGGCGGAGCCGTACTACCACCTGGACGGCCCGGTGGACGCGACCGCCAAGGTGCTGGCGGCGGCCGGCATGACGATCGGTGACATCGACAGGTTCGAGGTGAACGAGGCGTTCGCGTCCGTGGTGTTGTCCTGGGCGAGCGTGCACGAGCCCGACCTCGACCGGGTCAACGTGAACGGCGGCGCGATCGCGCTCGGCCATCCCGTCGGCGCCACGGGCGCCCGGCTGATCACCTCGGCCCTGCACGAGCTGGAGCGATCGGACTCGGCGACCGCCCTGGTGACGATGTGCGCGGGCGGGGCGCTGGCGACGGCCACGATCCTGGAGCGGATCAACTGATCACGTATTCGTTCGCCTTTCGATCGGGGAAAGATGAAGAGCAGACGCAGGCCGTACGCGCAGCAGCGCCCGCAGGGCCTCGGCGGCGGGGTGTGGAGCGTGCCGGTGCCGATACCCGGCAACCCGCTCGGTTACACGCTCGTCTACGCCATCGAGTCGCCGAAGGGGCCGGTGCTGGTCGACGCCGGGTGGAACCATCCGGAGGCGTGGGAGGCGCTCAGCGGCGGCCTGGCGACGCTCGGGATCGACGTGCGTACGGTGAGCGGGGTGGTCGTCACCCATTTCCATCCCGACCACGCCGGGCTCTCCGGGCAGGTCAGGGAGGCGTCCGGCGGGTGGATCGCCATGCACGAGAGCGACGCGGCGCTGGTCACCCTCATGCACCAGCTCCCCGCGAGCGAGCACGCGAGTTTCCAGTCCGACATGCTCAGGCGGGCGGGCGCGGACGCCAGCGAGGTCCAGGAGGCGGTGAGCCGGCCGACGCCGCCCGCCAGGCCCGACCGCACGCTCCGCGACGGTGATCTGGTGGACCTGCCGGGGCGCAAGCTGCGGGCCGTGCACACGCCCGGCCACACCCCCGGGCACATCTGCCTGCATCTGGAGGACGCCGACCGGCTGTTCACCGGTGACCACGTGCTTCCCGACATCACCCCGCACATCGGCATTTATCCGTATGACCGTGATGATGTCGATCCTTTGAGTGATTTCCTGGAGTCCTTGGACCGGGTCGGCGAGCTCGGCCCGCTCGACGCATTGCCCGCCCATGAGTGGATATTTCAGGATGTTGCCGCACGCGCCGCCGAGATCCGCCACCATCACGAGGAGAAGCTCGCACGGCTGCGCGCCCTCCTGGCTCAGCGGCCGCAACCGCTGACCATCTGGGAGGTCGCCGCGATGATGACGTGGAACAGGCCGTGGGAGGAGTTGTCCCCCATGCTGAGAGGCATGGCGGCCGGCGAGGCCGCGGCCCATCTGCGCACCCTGGAGGCCAGGGGCGAGGTACGCCGGCGGAGCTCGCGGGTCTCGGGGGTCGATCAGGTCCGCTTCCAGGCCCTAGACTCGTAGACATCCGATGTCTAGGGAGAAAAGTGTGGCGGTCACCGACGCGGCCATTGACAAGATCAAGCAGATGATCGTCTCCGGGGAGCTGGCCCCGGGCGACCGGCTGCCGAAGGAGGCCGACCTGGCCGAGCGGCTCGGCCTCTCGCGCAACTCGCTCCGCGAGGCCGTGCGTGCGTTGTCCCTCATCAACGTGCTGGACGTGCGCCAGGGCGACGGCACGTACGTCACCAGCCTGGAGCCGCGGCTGCTCCTCGACACCATGTCGTTCGTGCTCGACCTGCACCGCGACGACACGGTGCTGCAGTTCTTCGAGGTACGCCGCATCCTGGAGCCGGCCGCGACGGCGATGGCGACCAAGCTGATGCGGGACGAGGAGATCGACGAGCTGCGGGTGATCCTGGAGTCGCTGCCCGCCGAGCCCACCATCGAGGAGCTCGTGGCCAACGACCTGCGCTTCCACCAGCGGATCGCGCAGGGGTCGGGCAACAGCGTGCTTTGCTCGTTCATCGAGAGCCTGTCTGGTCCGACCACTCGGGCCAGGATCTGGCGCGGGCTCACGCAGGAGGGCGCGATGGAGAAGACGCGCGAGCAGCACACCGCGATCTACGAGGCCATCGCGGCCCGCCAGGCCGACGTCGCCCGCTCCTGGGCGACCGTGCACGTGGCGGGCGTGGAGTCCTGGCTGCGCACGGCGCTGGAGCTGGACTGATCACCAGGGGCAGGTGCCGCCCCGCTCGCTGAGGAACACCCCGCTGGGGGCGTCCGGCATGGTGGCCTGCCGGGCGAGGTGCGCGCCATCCTCGTCCACGGTGAGCACCACGCACGCGAAACCTGACCGCGGATCCGGGGTAGTACCCGGGGCGTGCCCGACAAACTTGAGCGATATCGGAGCAAACGCGACCCCACCCGTACCCCTG
>NZ_VCKY01000084.1 GCF_005889735.1 Nonomuraea turkmeniaca | reverse complement strand
CAGTGCGAACGACGGCTTGGCGCCCATCACATTCGAACGTCACATGATCGAGAAGAGGACAGCCTCATCGGCCCTGCTGAGGACCGCTGTGGCATAGATCCGTCTCCACGCTTTGAGGGGATTGACAGACGGTCATCCCGGTCTGGTTGGCCAGTTCCTGACCGATGGCCAGGGTGAAGCGATGCCACAGCGCGCCTGCGTGTGCCTGCCACAGCACCGCACCCGTGTAGTCGTAGCAGTCGGGGCAGATCGGCTGGCCGAGTCGTTCGTCCTGGGGCGCGTGCCGGACGTGGCAGCCGACCGGCCGCCCGTGCTCGCAGAGCCTGTCGCGGTTGCGGGGACGGCAGGGACGCCCGTCGCGGTGCGAGTGGACGGGGCCAAAGGAGGATGCGGTCAGGGTGACGAATGCCCGAGGGTGCGTGCTGACCGTCTCGGGTACACCCTTGCCTCCCGACAGTCCCGCCCGGATCAGGTGGAACGTGTCGGCCTGGTAGGTCTGAGAGCAGGCCGGGCACACCGAGGCCCGCCGATTGCCGCAGGCCACCAGGAGATATCCCGAGGGCTCACCATCCGTTGTGTACGCGTGCAGGATCTCGCCCGTGCCCGCGTCCACGATCATCGACTGTCCGACCAGGCGCACCGGATCGGCGCACCCGCCGACTGCCGCGACCATGGCTCGCCACCGCCCATAACCCGGCGCGTTGACCAGGCGGACCAGATCGGCCATCCACTCGGCACCGGATAGCTGATCGTCGCGCTTTTCCTCCTTGCTCATAGGGCATCACCTCCTTTGCTGACTACCTGTAGTACAGGTTGACAGACATCGCGCATGGTGGTCAACCTGTAGTACAAGTAGTCCTGAAGGCTTTACCGAGGAAGGCCGATCATGGAGATCAGCACCGACGACAAAGACGCCCGTTGGCGCGTCATCGCCACCGACCTACGAGCCGCCATCCTGGACGGCCGCTATCCGCCCGGTGGCGCGCTGCCCAGCGAACCGGAACTCGTCAGGAAGTACGACGTCTCCCGCCCCACCGTCCGCAAGGCCATCGAAACGCTTGTCTCCGAAGGGCTGGCCTACGTCATGCGCGGACGCGGCTCCTTCGTCCGCCCCATGCCTGAACGCCGCACCATCCTCATCACGGACCGAGACCGGCCCGACCTCGCAGCCCCCGGCAATCACCCGGACGTCCAAGCCTTCGGCTGGGACCTCGCCCAACGCGACCACGAGGCCCCGCTCTTCACCGGCGAGAAGACCACCGCCAATCGCAACGTCGCGGTCTTGCTCGGCGTCCGCTCCGGCCACCCGGTCATCCACCGTCGCAGCCTGTGGCACCGAGGCCACACCGCCGCCGTCCACGGCGCATCAGCACGCCTGGAGATCAACTCCTACACCAACGCCGACCTGCTCCCCGCCTGGGACGACCCCAAGCGCCACGCCCAGTACCGCAAGCGCCCCGACTTCTTCTACCAGTCCCTCACCCGCGAACACGGCCCCGTCCGTTGGATGACGCTGACCACCGCCCGCATCGCCTACGAAGACGAACGCACCACACTCGGCATGGACTACGCCGAAGCCGTCCTCATCATCCGCCGCACCATGGCCCACCCCAACGGCCACCCCATCGAAGTCACCGAGGTCAAAGCACCCGCCAATCGCTACGAGATCGGCCACCACCGCGAACTCGCCGATGCCCCCGAAGCCGACCTCACCCCACAGGAACTCGCCGACAACGGCATAGACCTGGTGATCTAAACGCGGCCGTAAAGCTCTCGGATGTACCGGTGACTTCGCGGCACCCTACGGACCGCCTCCTCGTCATCTTCGGGGTCCCAATCCTCGTCAGTGGGATTGGGCAGTGCACGGAGCACGTAGCCGCGAGCTTCAAGAGCATCAAACAAGGCGTCGCTGTCTGTGCCTGTCATTTTCCTCCAGGCCTTGGGAGCCACATAGGACAGGCATTCGAACTCCGACCAGTCGTCCTCAGTCCGGGGGATCCGATCTCGCTGCATGGCCAGGAAGCGCTGAGCCTCCGGCACGTCCGCAAGCGTGTCCGGATCGTCGGCGACCTTTTCGAAGGTCTCCCGACCGAGGCCGACCAGCCACATCTGGAAATACCAGAAGCTGTCATCGCCGCCTACCAGAGATAAGACGATCGCGGCTCCCCACATCAAATAGGTGTCGACCTTGCGCCGCGCTTCCAGAATCCAAGCCTGGAAGTCGATGATCTCCTCGGCGGAACGTCCCGCCAACTGCTCTTCCAGCCATCTCAGGCGCGCTTCCTTCCCGTCGGTCTCCCGCGCGGACTGCTCGATCAGATGCCAGAACTCGTCGATGTCCATAAATGGCGATCATGGCAGGAGGCGACGACGAAATCGGCGGCGAGCTGGCTCATAGTTTCTTTACTGGTTCAAGGCGACGGCGCTTTCCGCCGTGCGCACGGCCCCGCGCCCGCCTGCCGCCCGGGCGTGCGGCCTGGGGGCCGGTCCCGGGCGGCAGCGGCTCCGGCCGTACCACCGCACGGCCGCCGCGCCGCCGTACGCCCTCCGCAGGCCGATCTCCGCACCGTCGCCGCCGCCGGCCCCCACCGCTCCGCGGCCCTTCGGGTGCTTCGCATGGGCGCCGGCCGCTCCGCTCACAAGAGGCGAAACGGCTCTTCAGACTTCATGCCTCCGGCGGGAGCACTCCGACACCGAGGTGAGTGATCACTTCGCACACCATCGACTCAGGCAAGCCCAGCAGTCCGGCTCCTCCGCATCAAGCCCGGCTCTGGCGGCAGGACAACGCATGACCGAGGAACGCGACCGGCGAACGTACACGCGAAGCCGGGCTTGACACTCCGTCCCCGGCCCGCTGCCGCTACGCGGTGAGTCGACGGCGTACGAGGTGATCACCTGTCAGGGGTGGCCTGTTCCCGCACGACCTGGACACATATCGCACAAGCCCGCTTGGTAGTGGGCGTGAAGGAGATGGACCAACCGCAGAAGTGCAGCGGGTACACCTCCTCGCCGCACAGGCTGTTCTTGGTGTCTGTTGAAACTGCGTGCTGTATCGCGTCGCGGCCTGAGCCTGACAGGCCAAGGCGGTAGTCGGAGCCAGGGGCGTCTGGCCCGCTCTCTATCGTGCAGATGAGCAAGTCGTCCCACTGGACAGGCCAGCGCCGCACCCCGCCCGGTAGGTCGGCCCAGTCGGCATCCAGTTCCACCAGTGCCAGCGTGCCGCCACGCAGGACATCCGCCACCGTCCCGCGCTGTCCAATCAGCAACTCGCCGACGGCACGAGTGCGGGCGGGACTATGGAGCATGTCCACGATCTCGACCCGGCACCCCAGCTTCTTACGAGGCTCCTTCACAGAGGGCTCGCTTCCGCCGCCTCTGGAAAGAGAAGATTACGAGTCCCCCCTGAAAGCGGATGCTGGCTTTGGAGATCCGCGTAGCGGAAGGCGATCCGCCGCGCGGCCCGTGATGGTTCGATGGCCGGATGGCGGGCGTACAGCACCCGCTTGCGCCGGTCGTCCCAGCCTGTCCGCCACCAATACCACTCGCCGTCGCACCAGACCACGAGCCCGATCCACACCGACACGAGGCTCAGACCGTAGCCATCATGGACATCTGTGGAGACGCCTTGGGCGGCGAGAGCGTCGGCT
This sequence comes from Nonomuraea turkmeniaca, assembly GCF_005889735.1. Classification (GTDB taxonomy): domain Bacteria; phylum Actinomycetota; class Actinomycetes; order Streptosporangiales; family Streptosporangiaceae; genus Nonomuraea; species Nonomuraea turkmeniaca. Next base: position 36,692 of record NZ_VCKY01000084.1, on the reverse strand, counting down.
AGGGCGTCGGCGGCGTGCTTCTCTGGTGTGGGGTGTCGGCTTGGTGGTTGCATGAGTGGCCTCCATCACGTGCAGCGGTGACGTAGCGTGACGGTATGTGTCGGTCCAGCTGCTAGGCCGGAAAGAAATTCCGGGGTCCGTCGTAGGCATCCAACGAGGATGAGGTGCATGCGGGGAATGACCAGCAACCTGTCCATCGGCCAGCGCGTGGCCTGGTACCGGCGACGCCGTGGGATGTCCCAGGATGTACTGGCCGGGCTTGTGGGACGGACCACCGATTGGCTGAGCAAGGTCGAGAACGACCGCATCACCTTGGACCGCTTGTCCGTCATCAAGTCTCTGGCGAGAGCGCTGGACGTGTCCCTTGGCGACATGCTGGCCGAGCCACACCTGTTCGAGTGGACGGACGAAAGCGGCGATCAGACCATCCCCGCGCTGCGAGCGGCGATCACCGACTACCGGCAGCTATCGCCAATGGCCGAGCTGATCGAGAACGCGGAGCCGTCGAGCCATGCCGAACTGCAGCGTGCCCTTGCCGAGGTGTGGCAGGCGTACCAGGGAGCCAGATACAGCTACGTGATACGCACCCTGCCCGGGCTCCTAGGAGAGGCACATCATGCTGTGCGTGCTGAGGACGGCGATGCGCGCATGGCGGCGATGGGAGCGCTCGGGCAGGTCTATCACGCCGCAGCCAGCATCCTGACCAAGGTGGGTGAGGCTGATCTCGCGTGGATCGCCGCCGAGCGGGGCCTGACCTTCGCGCGAGAATCTGGTGATCAGCTCGTCACTGCCTCATTGCTTCGCGCGGTCGCCCACGCCCTCCTGTCCAATGGTCGCTACGAGGCAGCCAAGCAGCTCACGATGGATGCCGCCGAATTGCTGGCTCCTGACCTCCCGTACGCCACGCCTGAGCTGCTGTCGGTGTACGGCACGCTGTACCTCGCCGGGTCAATGGCGGCGGCGCGAGACGATGACCGCAGCACGACACGGGCGTTCGTTGCCGAGGCGGAGGAGTCGGCGACGCGCCTGGGCAGGGATGCCAACTACGTTTGGACCGCGTTCGGGCCGACGAACGTCCGGATCCATGAGGTGGCGACGGCGATCGAACTGGGAGACATCCAGGTCGCCGTCGATCTCGGGCCGAGACTGGACACCAGCGGACTTCCGATCGAACGTCGCGCTCGCCATGGTCTCGCCGTGGCGCACGCCTTGAGCCTGTGGAACCGCACCGACGATGCCATGGCGGCGCTGCTGGAGGCCGAGACCATCGCGCCCGAGCAGGTACGCCATCATTACCTTAGCCGCCAGCTCACGATGTCATGGATCAGAAGGCAGAAGGGCAAGCCCAGCTTCCCACTCGCTGCGCTTGCCCGGCGTCTACACATCGTGTGAGAGCGGCCTTCGTGGCGTAAGGTCGAGGCCGTGAACGATCAGGAGGCCGTACCGTTCGCCCAGGCCCGCGCCGCCGCTGGAGCGCTGTTCTTCGACGACAGCGGCCGTGTGCTGCTCGTCCGGCCTACGTACAAGTCCTACATGGACATCCCGGGCGGGTACGTCGAGACGGGGGAGACTCCGTACGAGGCGTGTGTCCGAGAAGTGCAGGAAGAGCTGGGCATCCAGCCGACTATCGGTCGTCTCCTCGTGGTCGATTGGGCGCCTCTCCCGCACGAAGGCGACAAGGTCCTGTTTGTCTTCGACGGAGGCATTCTCGACGGCGAGGCGATCAAGGGAATCACGTTCGCTGACAACGAGCTGAGCGCGTACGAGTTCCACCGCGTTGACGAGTTGGATGGTCTCCTGATCGAGCGCCTCGCCCGCCGTCTGAAAGCTGCCGCCATCGCGCATGAGTTGGGAGAGACGGTTTATCTTGAGCACGGCTGGACCGTCCCTGCCGAGTGATCATCTGGGTGACCACGGTCTGGGGCGAGGAGACAGTCGGGGATTTCGGTGGAACGATTGCCCAGGTAGGGGCTCGAATTCCTCCAAACGGGGTGGGCGCGCTCAAGATGTGCGGCGGGAGGTCATCGCCGCGAGAAAGAACGACGAACCCGCCACGGTGCATCCGATCGCCAGAAAGATCAGCGCCAGGGACAATGCGTGTGACCAGCCCATCACCATTTGGGACAGCGACAGGAAAACGGAGAAGAGACCCATGAATAGTTGTCCCAAGCCGTGACGGCGCGGCTCATATTGCGTACGCCTGCCCCTTAACGGGCGGGGGGAGTCGCTTGGTAGCGAGTGTGTATCCCGGATGCAGCAACGACGCACCCGAGCCCTAATATGACTGCCCACGCCAATGTGAAGTCCACTTGAGTCAGCTCCTCGGGTCGCGGAGGTAAGTCCCCTCTTTCTGAGGTCATCCTGCCGGATCGCCTTGATGAAGATCAAGCGGGGCGCACTGCCGTACGGCGGCTCGCCGCTTGCCCAAACGCCCTCATGCGATCCGAGGGTCTGTCCCGGGCGGCAGCACCATTACGCTGTGGCGCCTTCGGACCGACCGCAGCCACGGCACGGGAGCTAGGTAGACGGTCTTCCTGGAGCACGACCGGGCCGTTCCCACTGAGTGACTATCTGAGTGACAACGACCCGGGACGAGCGTGGACAGCCGAGGATGTGGGTGGAACGTTTCCCGAGGTGAGGCCCCCAATCACCCGAGATCCCGGCTTCTCCTGATGTGCCTTACAAGCGAGGGGTCACTGGTTCGAACCCAGTACCGCCCACCAGCAGAAAGAGCCCCGTCTCCGATCATGGAAACGGGGCTTCGTGCCATTAACGTGCCATTAGCTCACGCGGGCGAGCACTCCTGAAGATCCATCGTCGTCGTCGACAGCGTGACAGTGACTACCACGCTCACTCCCACGCTGAAAGCGGGCCACCGCTAAATCCGCGCCGACGACGATGGGGTTGTCACTGCATGGCGGTTTCGGTCATCTCCCTGATGTGCGCGTTACGCAGCAGGATTAGCTTGGTCATGTAACGCCGCAGGACGAGAGCGTCGGCGACAGTGCCCAATGGGCCGGCGGGAGCGGCAAAGTCGACGATATCTTTCATAAGGGTCGCTTCGACGCCGCTGTCGCCGTCGTGTGTCGATTCGAAGGTGTGCGCGTGGCGCCAGCACCGGAATGGGCCACTTACTTGTTCGTCGACGAAGTACGAGGGCCGAATGTAGGCGCTGATCGTCGAGGTCAGGTGCCAGGTGAAGCCGAAGTGCCGCGCTCGCCACGTGACCTGATCGCCCAGGGAGAGCTGTCCGGACGTGATTCCTGCGACTACTTGCTCGCGCGAGCCGCGCATGGAGGAGGTGTGCAGTTCGACAGATAAGGACGCATCGAAGACGACCGACGGCGGCGCGAGAACCAAAGTGGCCACTTCAAAACGGGACATGTGCGGATCTTAGCTATCGCCTCGCAGATGTCATCCCACCATGGGGATACGAGTAGCGGCCGAACGGAACGCGCGCAGGCAAGCGGCGCCGCCCTCGCCTGCCCTTCCGACGCCCGCTATCGGCGCGTAGAGGAGCGTCGCGGTGCCCCTGACGCGCGGCTCCGTGGGCGCCGCTCCGCGTCACGTACCGCCGGGTGGGAGCTGATTGACTAAGTGCGTGACAACCGAGAGGCGCGGTCCCGGACGCTGGCGGACGGATGTGCCGTGTTCGGGCAGGTGGCTGTCTATTACGCTCAATATCCAGTGCAGGAGTCACAGCAGCGCCCGCAGTTGCTCGGTACGAGCGCCGATCGGCAGCGCGAGGACGATGTAGGCCCGCTCACCTTGCCGCGGTGCTTCGCGCCCTCGACCGCCCGGTTGAGGATGCCGCGGATCAGCTCAAGCGACCACGTTCTGCAGGTCACCGAGGCCGGTGGCCCTTCCTTTTACGGCCGGTCTGCGCGGCCCGGCGACCGGAGCCATTCTGTGCGGGCTTTCGTGGCTGCCGCTGTGCCGGTTTCTCCGCAGGGGTGGTGGGGGTACGGCTCCGCGAGCTGTTCACTGTCCGGCCGCGGACGATGCCGATGAAATCTTCCACCAGGTCAGTGGTCGCGTCCGTGGGCCAGGCCAGCGCGACCTGAGACTGCGGCGCGTCCGGCACCGGTCGGTAAGTGAGATCCCTGCGGTGGTGAAGGCGTGCCAGCGACTGCGGAACCAGGAGAAGCCCAGTGCCGGCCGCCACCAGCTCGACCGCGTCCGCAGTTGTGCGCGGGCGGGTGAACGCGGGCAGCCCGGGCCGGACCGTCCACTCGATGGTGTCGTCCAGAGGATGGAACACGTTGTCGTCGGTCAGGTCGGCGATGGCCACCTCGTCGGCGGCGGCCACCGCGTGGTCCTTGGGCACCACGACCACGGTGGTCTCCACGTAGAGAGGAATCACGCTGAGCCCGTCCCGGTCGACCGGCAGCCTGACGAATCCGGCGTCGGCGCCGCCATCCCGCAGGAGTCCCGCCACCTCTGCGGCGGGAACCGCGACCAGGGCAACCGGTACGCCGGGCATCCTCTCGGTCCAGACGTTGACCCATTTCGCGGGTGTCACCCCGGGAACGTACGCCAGCCGAAACACGCCGCCGGTCTCTCCATCAGTCACTTCCTCAGGGTACCGATGTCAGGGGAACTCGTTCCGACTGACTACGCTTGGCGCCATGACCTCGTCCAAACCGAAGACCACCCAGACGATGAAGCCCGAGACCGCGGCCAAGAAGCTGGGTGTCCTCCTCTCGGCCACTCCCGCCGAGTTCCAGGCGGGTGTCGTCTCCAGGGACGAGCTGAACGAGTTGCAGTCGACGCCGCCCGCCTGGCTCGTTGACCTGCGCCGCAACGGCCCGCACCCCAAGCAGGTCGTCGCCGCGAAGCTCGGGGTCTCCATTTCCGGCCTGACCAGAGGCGGGATCACCGCACCGCTCACCACCGCTGAGATCGATGCGCTGAAGGCGGAGAACCCGGCGTGGCTGGAGCGCGAGCGGTCCATCCAGGCCGAGACCCGCAAAGAAGCACTCCGCCTCAAGCAACGCTAGACAGCTGAGGTCCTGTCCCGTTTCCGATTGCGGGGACGGGTTGTGAGTCCTGTGGCCGTCTCGGAGTGGCTCCTGATCGAGCGCCTGGCCCGCCTTCTCAAGGATGAGCGGGGGGAGGGGCAAGGGTCGCGGCGGATCGCCTTCATGGTGCCGTCGTCGCTCGGCTCCACAGGAGCCACAGGCGTAGCCACGTCTCCGCCACCAAGGCGGGTGCGACGAGGGGCGCAGTGAGGGATCCGTTGTAGCCGGGGGGAGGAGGAAACACATGAAATTGCTGATCATGTGTCCCACTGGAACGACTGGACGATCGCCTCCGCCTCTTGGTCGGCGGGTCGGCGGGTCGGCGGTCGGCGGACCGGCCCAGAGCGCCACTGGACGCTGCGCGCCACCACCGTCCAGTGGTCCTTTGATCTGCTCAGCTCGCCTGAGCCGCTCGTGGAGCGGTCGATGCTGCAGGTGTGAGGCTCGACGCGCGCGACACCGCGGCTGCGCGGGCGCAGCTTCTTCGCGCGCGGCGACCACTCCCGTCCGGTGAGCCCCGGCCGCCTTCACGGCCTGCGGGAAGCCGCGCCGTACGTTGTGGGCCGTGACAGGGAGGCGGTCCTCCTGCGGAACCCAGAGCAGGAGAAGCCGCAGGTCTCCTGCCTTTTCTCGTGCGATGTCCTGGGCTGTTTCGCTCACCACCAGCCATGATGCAGCGGCCCAGGGCCAGGTCGGAGGGGGTTAGGATGCGAGCTGCGCTTGGTGCCTGCCAATTTAACGGATGCGGAGTTCATGAGCCGTCTTGTGGCCGTCGATGAGGTTCCGGCGATCGCTGTGGCCCCGCGACCTGTCCGGATCTGGAATGGGGTCATCGTCACAGCGGCCGCGGCCGTCATGACCTTCGCCGGGTGGCAGCATCGGTGGATCAGCGATGACGGGCTGATCGCCGTCCGGACCGTCCGGCAGCTGCTCGCCGGGAACGGGCCCGTCTTCAATGTGGGCGAGCGCGTCGAGGCCAGCACGAGCACGCTCTGGACGTATCTGGTCGCGGCGGTCTCCTGGATGAGCCGCGTCGACGTCGCCGCCGTCTCGGTGCTGATCGGCCTCGCCTGTACGGTCGGCGCCGTGGTGTGCGCCATGTCGGGCACCATCCGGCTGCACGGCGAGTCCCGCCGGCTCCTGCCCGCGGGCGTGTTCGTGGTCCTCGCGGTGCCGCCCTTCTGGGACTTCGCCACCTCCGGCCTGGAGACCGGGCTGACGTTCCTGTGGATCGGCCTGTCCTGGTGGCTGCTCGTCCGGGCGGCGTACGAGGGACCGGTGCTTTCCCTGGTCGTCGTCCTCGGCCTGGCCCCACTGGTCCGGCCCGAGCTGGCGCTGGCCTTGTCGGTCGTGTTCTTCAGCGCGTTGCTCTTGATGCGACGGCCCGGATGGCGTAGCGCCTTTCGATGGTCGGCGATCGCCATCGTTCTGCCGGTGACCTATCAGATCTTCCGGATGGGCTACTACGGGCTGCTCATGCCCAATACCGCCCTCGCCAAGGAGGCGGGGAGCAGCCGGTGGGCGCGCGGGCTCCTCTACGCCGGCGACACCGTGCTGACCTACTATCTCTGGGTCCCGCTGCTGGTCTTGATCCCGCTGGCGTTGTGGGTCGGCCGGCAGGGCCGGAACGTGGTGCTGATGGTGGCTCCCATCACGGCCGGGCTGGTGTTGCTCCTGTACGTCGTCCGGGTCGGCGGCGACTTCATGCACGGCCGCATGATGTTGCCGGCGCTCCTGTTGCTCCTCCTCCCCGTCCTGGTGGTGCCGCTGAGCCGCCTCACCGTGTTCCCGTTCGCGGCGGTTCTGCTGTGGGCCGTGTTCTGCGCCGCACTCCTCCGGGTGCCGTACGAACAGAAGATCGGGCCGGACGGGATCGCCGACGAGCGCGGCTTCTACGTGGCGTGGACCCGGGACCCGCACCCGGTCACCGCCGGGCCGTACGTCCGGGCCAAGGGGAACCTGCACGGCTTGACGGACTCCACCGGCCTGTTGTTCGTCCCTGGGGTGGAGCCGGTGCCGCTCCGCACCGACCAGCCCGCGCGGCTCGCCGTCGCCGAGGATGTCATGGGTACGGCCGGCGCCGCGTACCGGCTCGACGATCTCGTCATCGACCGGCTGGGCCTGGCCAACGCCCTGGGCAGTCACATGGAACTGGCCTGTAACCGAAGGACCGGCCACGAGAAGCCGCTCCCCAACGCGTACGTCCTCGCCGACTACATGGCCCCCGGGACGCCATTGCGGGACCGGCGCCTGCAAGGCGAGGTGGAAAGGATCAGGGGGGAGCTGGCCACCGGCCCTTTCCGCGAACTGCTGGAGGCATCCAGGGCTCCCCTGACCGCACGCCGGTTCTGGGACAACCTTGCGGGCGCGCCGGCACGTACGGCTTTCAGGTTCTCTGTCCCGAACGTGACCTGCCCATCCTGATCAGGCCGGCGGTGCTGGAGGACGGGCGCGCCGTCCCTGCCGGGTGACGTGCCGGAACGGCAACCCGCCCGGGACGGCGAGGATCCCGCTCGTGTTGATGTCCCCGGCGAACCACACCGTGTCCTTGATGCCAGGACCTGGGACAGGGAAGGAGCATTGCGCCTGGCCGTCCGGCCTGAGCAGGACGAGACGGCTGCCGGTGCTCCAGCGGCGCCCGTCGGCTCGTGTGCCGCTTGAGGAGACCACGCGGACCTTCTCGCCTCGGCATGGCCAGACCTCCCACGGATGGGTCTGGAGAATGCGGAGTTCCTTACGTCGCGCCTGCTGCCACATGACGACGACACCGAGCGTGACCGCACTGGTGAGGGCGAGCATCACGCCCAGGAAGCTCGCCGGCCCGCCCCTGGGTATCAGCAACGCGGCGAGGCAGACCTGGACCGCAAGCAACGGCGACCCCCTGCGAAGGCCCACGCTCGCCTCTTTTCGCACGATGTCCAGCACGCCCCGCGTCTGCGCCGCGGTGCCAGGAAGGATCTGGTGTCCGTATTCGCGAGCGGTCATGTCTGTCTCCCTGTGGAGATGGGTGCTGGGGGAGTCGGGGCGCGGGTTGCCTATGATCAGCATGGCGACAGGGAGGCCCGACGATCTACCATCCGTTCGCGCTTTTCGTGCTCGTGGTTCTGCTCGGCGGAGTTGCCCTGTTCGTCGTGATGAGCGTCAGCCTCTGGAGGCTGTTCTGCGGTGGTGCCTCCGGCGGTCGTGGGGATCGTCCACCCCGCGCCGACGAGCGGGGGTGAACGATCCGGTACGTCACGGGCGGATCTTCACCTGGCCGGTGAAGGTACGACCGTCGGTCAGGTGACCGGTGACGGTCACGGTGACGGCGCCGGTGTACCCGGCCAGCGCCTTGTCGATGGCGGCACCGTCAACGCGGAACAGGCCGTGCGGCAGCGCCGTGGCCCCGAGCTCGACGATCTTCCCGTCGGCGACCGCGCGGACCGTGCCCGGCAGGATCCCGGTACGGCCCTGGCCCTCCCCCCGATCCACGCCGGGCAGGTGCACGTCAAGTTGATCCTCCCGGAGCTGGAGCCGGGCCTGCAACGGGGAGCCGGTCGTCAGGTACGACGCCGGTGGCGGGGTCATCCCCGTACCCAGGAAGAAGCCGGTATGCGGGGGCTGGTTGTAGCCGACGTTCTGCCAGACGATCCCGGACTGGTAGACCGGGTCGTGCGTGAGTGTGGGGAAGCGGTGATCCGTCGGGTACGGCGTGCCGTAGATGCGGAGCGCGGTGGAATCCTCGGTCCGGACGATCAGTTCCTCACGCCAGTCGCCCAGGATGTCGGCCTGGAGTGAGGGGTTGCCCTTGGTCGTGTTGTTGGAGAAGGTGCCGGTCGCGGTGAGCATGTTCACCGTGGTCTGCGTGGCCGGGTCCCACTTGCCGATGGTCGGCACGCCGGCCAGCTTGTCGGCGGAGTAGTCGTGGTCCAGGATCTCCCTGGACAGGTCGCCGTCCCACCAGATGGTGTTGCTGATCGCCGGGGTCTTCGCCGAGATGAGCTCGCCGGTGGCGGTGCGGAGCCCGGCCCCGGCGGAGGCCCAGGCCTCCTCGCCCGGATGCGCGGGGTCGATGTCGCCGGTCAGGCCGCGCCCGGTGTCCTGTCCGGTCTTGACGCACCAGAGGATCTCGCCGCTGTCGGCGTCGTGCATCTCCAGGCCGCACGGCATGTTCGTGTGCTCGTGCACGCCGACGATCTCCAGGCCGGGGCGCGCCGGGTCCAGGTCGCCCAGGTGCATGGCGTCGCCGTGCTCGAGCTTGGTGGTGTAGAGCCCGGTGCCGTCGTCGTCCAGGGTCATCGCGCCGTAGGCGATCTCGTCCCTGCCGTCGCCGTCCACGTCGGCCACGGACAGGTTGTGGTTGCCCTGGCCGCCGTACCCGGGGTGGTCCGAGCTGGAGAAGGTCCAGCGCTTGGTCAGCTTGCCGTCCCGCCAGTCGTACGCCACCAGCATGCTCTTGGCGTAGTAACCGCGGGTCATCACGATGCTCGGCAGCACGCCGTCCAGGTGGGCGGCGGCGGCCAGGAAGCGGTCGGAGCGGTTGGCGCCGGTGTCGCCCCAGTCGGCCAGGTTGCCGCGGGCGGGCTCGTAGTCGACGGTGGCGAGCGCCGCGCCGGTGCGGCCGTCGAAGACGGTCAGGTACTCCGGCCCGCTCAGGATCCGGCCGCCGGTGTTGTGGTTGGCGGCGGCGTCCCCGATCACCTTCCCGGAGCCGTCCACGGTCCCGTCCGCGGTCTTGACCACGAACTCGGCCCGGCCGTCCCCGTCGAAGTCGTCGACCAGGAACGGGCTGTAGTGCGCCCCGGCCCGGACGTTGCGGCCCAAGTTGATCCTCCAGAGCCGGGTCCCGTCGAGTTCGTAGGCGTCGAAGACGGCCTCACCGGTGTAGCCGCCCTGAGAGTTGTCCTTGGAGTTGGACGGGTCCCATTTGAGCACGATCTCGTACTGCCCGTCTCCGTCCAGGTCGGCGACGGCCGCGTCATTCGCGCGGTAGTCGTAGCTCCCTCCGTTCGGGGTCACACCTGCGGCCGGCTTGTCCAGCGAGATGTCCAGGTACGCCGCCGCCCACGGCCGCACCGGCGCGGAGCGGCGTCCCTCCTGGCCGTCCAGGACCGCGGCGACGGTGTAGGAGCCGGTGCCGTGGTCCAGGTAGTTCGTCTTGTCGGTGGCGGTGAGGAGCGTCCCGTCCCGGTAGAGCTTGAAGCTCACCTCGGCCGGGTCGGTGCCGAGCATCCGCCAGCTCACCAGAGTGCCCTGCTCGGTCGGCACAGCGACCAGGCCTCGGTCCAGTTTCGCCATCCGGCGCAGCGGATAGGCGGTGACCGGTGAGGTCAGCGTGGCCGAGGAGGCCGACAACCCGCCCGTCCCCGCGGCCACCACCCGGTAGCGGTGCCGGTCGCTGGGCACGAGCTCGTCGGTGTAGCCGGCCTCGGCCACGACACCGAGCCGCCGGTCGTCCCGGTAGAGGTGGTAGAGGAGGGCGCCCTCGACCGGCCGCCAGCGCAGCGTGATCTTCTTGCTGGAGGCGGCGACCAGCTCCAGGCCCTCGGGTACGGCCGGGGCGGCCTGCGTGGTGTCCTTGACGGTCACGGTGAGCGGTGCGCCCAGCGTGCCGCCGGGCACGGCGACCGCGTAGACGTAGGTCAGGCCCAGCTCGGGGGTGCCGTCGGTGAAGGCGGGCTCGGAGCTCCCGCCCAGCTTGGTCCACGGACCTGCGGTGTTCTCGGCGCGGTAGATCTCGTAACCGGTGGAGCCGGTGGCGTTCCAAGCCAGCGTGACGCTCGGAGTGGCAGTGGCCTTGATCGCGGTGGCCGCCAGTCCGGTGGGCGCGGTGGCCGGCTTGATCAGAACCGCGTTCACCCGGCCGTCCCGGCCGAAGCCCAGGTTGAGCTGGCCGTCGGCGACCAGGGCGGTGCCGGTGTAGTCGCCGTACGCGCCGGTGCTCGCCGTGATCGTGCCGCGGTCTTCGCCTTCCACGGCGAGTGTGGTGACGTTGGGAGCGATGGCGTCCCCGGAAATCACGGTGAGCTCGTACTCGCCATTGGGAACGTCCACGGCGAAGCCGTACGAAGCGGAGACGGTGAAGTCCCGCGTCACCGGGTCGGCGGTGCCGCGGTCGCGGTAGCCCACCGTCCGGTCCAGGCCGTAGCCGCCGTCGGCGGTGTAGAGGGTGTTGTGCGCGACGCGCGTGTAGCCGTCGGCTAATGGGCTGGAGGTGGAACCGAAGTCGAACTTGAGTCCGGATGCCGCGTCAAGGGGGGCTGCCACGGCGGGGGTCGCCGAGACGGCCAGGGTGACCGCGGCGGCGATGAGTGCGAGCCTCACGGGCGTACTCCTGCAGAGTGATCTTTGATTAGAACGTTTTATCGCTTTGGAAAGCGCTTGCCAAGACTTTACTTTTGCGCCCCGATCAACTAAAGGCAGTGTTCCGCGGTAGTGCCGCCGGCGGGATTGCCCGACGCCGCGACGACCGAGCCGCCGACCGCCGCGCCGTGGGGCCAGGTCGCCTTACGGTTGCCGGGGGAATTCTCGCCGCCACATCCGTAGCGATGGCCCAGGGTGACGCTGGCCGTGGTCGGACACGGCGTTCCGGTGGGCGCTCGACCGCCGTGGCACCGCGGGCGCCTGAATGCGCGCGCGGTGAAACGTTTTAGGGCGGCGCAACGCACTCGACACCCGGAGTCGGCCGCTGGTGGGGACGCGGACCTCTAACCGCTGGCGGCATACACACGGTATCTGAACCGGCAGCTGCGGTCGGTGGCGGCGGTCTACCCCGAGGTCGTACGCCGGTGCCGTGTCGGCGGGCTGCCGGTACCCGTCCGCGACACGCTGGCGCAGCGGATCAAGGCGCTGGATCCGGCGGCGGCCGCTGCGGCGCGGGAAGGCGCCGACGGGGTGCGCCGCCTGCGGTCGGCGGGCGGTGACCCGCCGAAGACCGAGGGTCTGCTGCGGCGGGTCCAGATCGACCACACGCCGGTCGATCTGGAGGTGGTCGATGAGCGGCATCGGCTGCCGATCGGCCGTCCGCATGTCACCGCGGCCGCCAGATCGTTTCATCGGAGCGTTTCAACCGTCCACCTGTTTGCACCGACCTATGAAACGCCGTTCGACCAGGACGAGCTCGACCGTAGATCGCCTTTCACGGGTCCTCGCCTGTGAAACACCGCTAGCGCTCTGTCTTGTGGGCGGATGAGCGGACGACGGCGGCATCGCGGGAGGCCATCGCATCCAGGAGACCAGCGCCATGCTGATGGAGCCGGCGCACGGTGAGCACGGGGGTGGCGTACAGGACGGCGCCGGACAAAAGGATGGCGGACAGGGCGGTCACCCATCCCGAGCCGCCGGAGACCGCGCCGATGACACCGGGCAGGACGGCAGCCAGCAGGACCACAGGGAAGATCGTCATCTGTCCGCCGGTCGGATCGCCCGCCTGCTGGCCCGGGTAGATGCGATCGCGGGCGTCGGTGCCCACGGCCGGCATCAGGAGCGCGAGCAGTGGTGCCACCGCGCAGGCAGTCGCGGCAGCGGCGATGGCGCCGCCAACGGCGGCTGCTCCCAAGGGTGAGCCGGTCGCGGCCCACAACGCGGCCGCCAGCAGAATGGACGGGACGCCGAACAGCAACGCCCAGGCCGCCATCCGCCCGCGCACGTCAGCTCTGAGAGCGCCCGGTGTGGTGAGAAGCTGCCACAGGGCCGTGCCGTCCAGGGCGTAGGTGTTGATGGCGACCATCGCGCCGAACACCGCCGCCGCGGGACCCGCCAAGGGCAACGCCCAACTCCAGCCGGTGAGCGCGATGATGAGCGCCATCAGCAGCGGGGTCAACCAGGCGCTGCGCAGCTCCACGCCGCGCGCCGGGTCGCGCAGCCAGGTGGCCAGCTCTCGCGAGACGACCGCCGACACCTGCGGGGTCGTGAACGGCAACGGCAGTGCACGTTCTGGTATGGCCGGCCGTCGCGGTGCCGCTCGGCGAGATGGCCGGCGCAGGGCGCGAGCCGTCAGCGCGATCCAGCCCAGCTGCAGCAGGGCGCCCGCGGCCAGCAGGGCGGCCAATGGCAGCATGGCCGCGCCGAAACCGGCGCCGTCGCGGGCGGCGAGTGCCGCGCCGTAGCCCCAGCCGGTGGGCAGGGCGGCGAGCACGTCGATCACCGGCGCGGGCAGGTGTCCGAGGGTGGGCGTGACGAGCGCGGTGTCCCCCTCGCCGAGACGCGGCAGCAGCCACGCGGCGATGGGAACCCATCCGGCGAACGACAACGCGAGCATGACCGCGGTTTGTGTGGCTGCCATGGTCACCCCGGCCCGGGTCTGCAGCAGCCAGGCTGCCAGTGCCGCCACCGTCTTGCCCGCCCAGATGAGCAGGTACAGCTGGGCCACCACCGCCCCGACGGCGATCGCCATTGCCGCGGGGCCGCCCGGTGCGGCCAGTACCACCAGGGACGACAGGCTCACCAGCGTGATCAGCGGGCCGACGCCCAGCAGTTCGGTCCACGACAGCGCCCGCGCCAGCCGCCATGACCGCAGCGGATAGCCGCGTAACCACTCGAGTGAGATGACCGATGGATCGTGGCGAGGCTGGGCCAAAGGTCCGAACACCCACATGCCACCCCACACAGTGAGCGCCACCGCGATCCAGCCCTCGTGGATCACGCGGGGAGCCAGCGTCGAACCCGCGATCACCAGGGCGGCCAGGACCAAGCCGGTGACCAGACTGAAGGCACGCTCGTTATGCGGGCCGTTACGGAGCAGGCGCAGCTTGAGCGCGACCAGGGTGCCCGTCATCGCAGCCACTCCAGCGGACGCACCGGGTCGGCGCCCACCAGCTCGATGAACCGCTCGTTCAGCGTTGAGCCCGCGGCCACCTCCTCCACCGGCCCTTCGACCAGCACCCGTCCACCGGCCACCACTGCCACCCGGCGGCAGTTGCGTTCGACGAAGTCCATGATGTGGCTCGACAGGACCACGGTGCCGCCGGCGTCGACGTACTGCTTGAGCACCTGCTCGATGGAGTGGGCCGAGACCGGGTCGATGGCTTCGAACGGTTCGTCCAGCACCAGGACGCGGGGCCGGTGCAGCAGCGCCAGCGCGAGATTGATCTTCTTGCGCATGCCGGTGGAGTACTCCACGATCAGCGTGCGCGGGACCGCGTCCAACCGGAGGATCTCCAGCAGGTCACCCGCGCGTGCCTGCCAGCCGTCGTCCAGGCCGCGCAGCCCGGCGCTGTAACGCAAGACCTCAGTGGCGGTCAGCCGCTCGGGCAGGGACAACCCGTCCATCATGACGCCCAGCTGGGCGAGCGCGGCCTCCCGATCGGTTCGCAGATCATGGCCGGCGACCTTGATCGTCCCAGATGTCGGCTCTCGTAGCCCGCACACGGCCGTCAAGGTGGTGGTCTTGCCTGCCCCGTTCGGTCCGACGATGCCATAGAACATCCCCGGCGGAACGCTCAGGCTGAGCCGATCGACGGCAAGCACGGATCCGAATCGCTGGGTGAGGTCCGCCACCTCGATGGCGGGGACGGAGAAATCGAGCACGGCCTTCTTTCCTGAACGTTTGGTGAGCGGGTTCTTCGTCGCAAGCACGGGAACGGCACGCGCCGTGCCGAGAGCGGACGCGGTCATTTTGGGCGGCCATCCGTCAACCTGTCAACACGGCACGTGCCGTGCCGATAAGATGGCGTCGTGACCACCAGCCACCACGATCGAGCCGCCACGCGCACCAAAGCGATCATGCAGGCCACGCTTGCCCTGGCTCGGGAGACCGGCTATGCCAAGCTCAGCATCGAGGCGGTCGCTGCCCGCGCCGGCGCGGGCAAGCACACGATCTACCGCCGCTGGCCCTCAAAGGGTCTGCTGTTTCTCGACTCGCTGCTGTCGCTGAACGAGCCCGTCCTCGACTATCCCGACACCGGCGACGTCCTGGCCGACCTGCGCCGGCAGATCTACGCGGCGGTGGACCTGCTGGCCAATCCACCCTGGGGCCCGCTCTACCAGGCACTGGTGGCCGAGGTTCAGCACGACCCCGCGGTCGCCGCCGGCTTCAACGAACGCTTCATCCGCCCACAGACCGACAAGACCATCACCCGTCTCAAGACGGCCCAAGACCAGGGGCAGGTTTCGCCCGACTTCGACCTCGACCTGGCCATGGCGATCCTGTCCGGACCTCTGTACTTCCGGCTCCTGATCACTCAGGAGCCCATGACCCATGATTACGTCGATCGCGTCCTCCAAGCCCTCTTCGCCGGTATGAGCCCGAGGCATTGAACTGGAAAGACGCTCCTGCCGCGCGTAGCCGAATTTCTGCTGTGCAACCGCCCTTTTATCGCAAGCCGCCGAACCCCGGAGTGGCAACCCGCCGTAGCCCGGGGAGTCCCGAGCCAACGTGAGCGGCCGCAAACGTCCCGCAAGCCGATAGCCGGTAATTGGCTGAGTTGTCCCGGCGTGATACGAGGACGGCCGTGCACAGGACTTCGAACATTCGTGCAGGCGGCTCCGGAAACCGACAGCGGCTCTCTCCGCCGAAGCCGTCACATCGGACGGCAGGGGACTCATGGACAGGACTAGACGGGGCCGGTGCTCGCCGCGATCCGCCGGCGAATGGCGGCCAGCGCACGATCCGCCCTCGAGAAGTCGATGCGTGAGGTCTTCTCATCGTCCGTGCTGACCTTCGTCGTCACGGTGAAGCGGTCTCCCGGCACGATCAGAGTGAACCGTTCGGCCACCGTATCCTTCTCCTGCGCATCCACGAAGGCGTAAGTGGGCTCGGCGTCCTCGGTCCGCCGCGCGTCCGAGGGCAGATCGAGCCGAACGGTCCTGACATTGACCGAGACTATGTCCCGGTAGCGGTATTCGCTCGTCTGCTCTTCGGGCTCACGTTTGCCCGTGATGGAATCCAGCGTCGTCCGGTACGCGCCGAGTTTCTGGTCTGCCATGCACACGACGAAGACGGTGTAACGAGAGGCTATATAGCCCTCTCCCACCTTGAAGTGCCGCACCAGCTTGGTTTTCGGGGGATCGGCCGGGCCCACGATGACGAGCGGGTCGGTGATGCGCCCCGTGTTGTGCAGCTCCTCCATCACGATGCCCAGACGGGTGAGTGCTCGCTGGACGATGACGTCCACATCGTGTTTGAGCCACCGGGTTATCTGCTGTTCCGTGGGAAGGCTCGCCTCGTAGTCGCGTCGCCGCTCCGCATAGTCAGCCATCGCTCGACGGAACAGACGATGGTGGTGCCAGTTGGCGAACAGCGCCCTGAAGGTCAGGAAGGCGCCGAGGGAAATCGTGGCGACGCCCAGGGCGCCGATATACGGAGCAGGCGAAAAGGCTGATCGCAGAGAATCCTCGTACGTGGCGAGAAGCGCTATGGCGACATAGATGATGGCGCCGCCGCCCGCCAGGGGGAGCAGCCCGTAAACGGGGTTGAGGCTTGGTTCCCGGACAGGTGCCGCGGGCGCCGGCGTGAACAGGGTGCGCATGCGGTGCTCGCGCTCGGTCTGCTCCTCCTCACTCAGTTCTGGGACACGAATGGGGACCGTGCCGCCGGGGGTCACGCGTTCGTCGAGGGCCTGCCATGTCGGTGATTCGCGGACCGAGATCGCCGTCACGATTCGTCGTGCCCACTTCAGATCCAGGTCCGCGCCCGCTCTCTGGGCGTCGTCGGAAGATCCGCCGTCACGAAGGAAGGCGTGGTCGAGGTCTTCGTTGAAGATGGCCATGAGGGCGGTGGCCGCCATCGACTCCGGATCCAGCTCGCAAGCCCGCGCCAACAGGGCGTGGATCTCGTTCTGCGCCCGATCCGGATGAGCGCGTGGGCGTCTTCCCTGGAGCTTGGCGAAGGCGTATTCCGCGCGAACTTCGGCCTTCTTCTTGTTCGGGGACGCTGGTTCGTGCTTCAGGTAGTCGGCATAGTGCTGGCAGGCCTGCGACCACTGTCGTTCCGACAGCGACCGGCGGGCCGCCCGGAGGTGTTCCTTCGGGGACCGGTTTCCGGAGTAGAAGTTCTCGATGTTCTGCTGATTGGTGACCGGGGCGTGATTGTTGACGTGCATCTCGCTCTGGTCGGGGCCGGCGTCGGCCTTCTCGTTGGCGAGATCCGTCATTTCAGCCGCCGATGATCGCCGACACCGCGGTGATTGCTCCAGCGACCTTCGTGACGGCGTCGGCGGACGCGCCACCGGTGGTGAGCAGGTCGTGAAGCTTCTGCAGGGAAGCCTTGAGACGGCCGGTCGGCTGCCCGTCCGCCTCGGTCAGGCTCTCCTCCACTTCGGCGACGACTTCCGCCCCTATGACCGGCGGGACGGATCCGGCTGCGATCAGGTGTCTGAGTTGTGCGATGCCGGCTTGAACATCAGCCTGCGGAAAAGAGATGCTGCGGTCGATGTTGGTCTGGTTGGTCACGGACCCGAAATTGTTGACCTGCACGTTTGCCCCCCACCTGGCTCGGTGACATCTCTGGTGCCAGTGAATCAGCGCGAGCGCATTCGCACTGTGCATCGTTCCGGAGAGTCAGAGCGTTGCAGGAGCCGTTCACATACAAGACGGCCATGGGGATCCGTAGAAATGTCGAGCGGCGCTGCGCCGGGCAGAGCACGCTGGTGCCGGTGCGGAGGTGAGCCGACGCGCTGCCTCGGGACGGCCGTCAGGGCCGGGGGCGGAGAGGATCATGAGCGCCTGTCGCCCGCCTGTGAAGAAAGGCCTCAGCGGGCCGGGTGCGTCTCCGTGGCGAGCACGCGGAGTTGCTCGGCGAAGGCGAGGGCCTGCTCGGAGGTCAGGCGGGGCTCGGCGCCCACGTAGAAGACCACGATGTCGCCCGCGGGCGATCGCACGGCGTTGAAAGGAATCATGATGCCGATGATTCTGCCCGGTGATACCGACAGTTTCCGGGGTTGAACCTGGCGAGAGGGTCATCTGTCTAATCTCGGAACGGTATTCGGGGGGCCGTCGACATTCTCTGCCCAGATGACCGACAGGGGAGCGGAAACGTGGGCGTGGCACAACGGCCGGAGATGCTGCCGGCCACAGGCTCAGATCCCAAACTGGCGCTCGTGCTGGGCGAGCGTGCGCTGCAGGTGAACGGGGATCTGCAGACCGCCCGGCGCTGGTTCGACGCCGCCTACCGGCAGGCGGAGTCGTATGGGGATCCGATCGCGCTCGCGGTCGCCGCGCTGGGGCTGGGCGGGGTGTGGGTGCACGAGCACCGTACGTGCGCCGAGTCCGAGATGGTGCGGGCCCGGCAGCGGCACGCGCTATCACTGCTCCATCCCGCTTCGCCACTGGCCCTGCGGTTACGCGTGCGGATGCGGGGCGAGGAGGACTATCGCGCCGGCCACCATCTGGCGATCATGGAGCTGCTGGGGCAGACCAGGGACTCTGGGGACCCGGTGGCGCTGGTGGAGGCGTTGAGTCTGGCGCACCACTGCCTGCTGGGACCCGAGCACGGGGTGACCCGGCTGGAGCTGGCCAGGGAGCTGATCGGGCAGGCGGCGGTCACGGAGCGCAGGGGCGACCTGATGATGGGGTTGCTGTGGCGGACGGTCGATCTCTATCTGGCCGCCGATCCGCATGCCGGGCGATGCCTGGAGGAGCTGCGCGGCCTGCTGGAGGAGGACGCGTATCTCGCGGCGGGGTACGTCGTCAACGCCATCGACGTCATGCTGACCATCCGGGCCGGGCGGTTCGTGGAGGCCGAGCACCTGGCGGGGGAGTGCTTCGAGCGCGGCGTCGCGGCCGGCGACATGGACGCCACCGGCTGGTACGGCGGCCAGCTCGGCGCCATCCGCTGGTACCAGGGCCGCGCCGCCGAGACGTTGCCCGCGCTCCAGGACCTGGCCAGCTCGCCCACGCTCAGCCCGATCGACAACTCGTACGTGGCCGGCCTGGCGCTGGCCTCGGCCATGGCCGGGGATCGGCGGTCGGCGGCCGGGCACCTGGCGCGGTTGTCCGGCCGGGACCTGGCGGACCTGCCCAGGTCGAGCAGCTGGCTGGTCTCGATGTACTGCGTCGTGGAGACCGCGCACCTGCTCCAGGACGCCGCCACGGCGGCGCAGGCGTACGCGTTGCTGAGCCCGTTCGCGGACCTGCCGGTGATCGGCAGCCTCGGCGTGGTCTGCTTCGGATCGGTGCACCACTCCCTGGGCCTGGCCGCCCTCACCGTCGGCGACCTGGACCGGGCGGCCGGGCACCTGCGCGCCGCCGTGCAGGCGAACCTGGCGCTGGGGCACTGGCCGGCGGCCGCGCTGTCCAGGTGCCGCCTCGGGCAGGCGCTGGCGCTGCGCGCCGGGCCGCAGGACGAGGCGGCGCTCGCGGAGCAGGCCGCCGCCGCGCGGGAGGCGAAAGAGCTGGGCATGGTGCTGCCCGTCGTGGTGGGGCGGGCGGACGGAGAGTGGCGGACCTGCCGGTTCCGCCGGCAGGGTCGGCACTGGCAGGTCGAGCTGGGCGGGCGGGTCACGCTGGTGGAGCACAGCGTCGGCGTGGCGCATCTGGCGACGCTGGTCGCCAATCCCGGGCGCGAGATCCTGGCCGCCGATCTCGCCGCGGGAACCATCGGGGTCGAGAGCTCCTCGGCGCAGCCGGTGCTCGACGACCTGGCCAGGGGCGCCTACCGGGAGCGGCTGGCGCAGTTGCAGGCCGAGATCGACGAGCTCGAGGCCATGAACGACCTGGAGCGGGTGACGGCGCTGCGGCTGGAACGCGAGTGGCTGGTGGCCGAGCTGTCCGCGGCGACCGGCATCGGCGGGCGGCCGCGGCCGTTCGCCGGGAGCGAGGAGCGCGCCAGGATCGCCGTCGGCAAGGCCATCAGGCGGGCGTTGTCGCGCATCGCGGCCGTGGACCCGGTGATGGGGGAGGACCTGCGGGCCGCCGTGCAGACGGGGCTCCGCTGCTGCTATCGCCCCAGGTAGAGGCGGCTCCCACACCGCGGTCCTGATCCGCACGGCTGCCTGCCCTTCCCGGAGGGTGGCACGGCGCCGACCTCGCGCGATCATGCGCCGGGCCGCCTGTGGCATGACTAGCCCCTCCTCACCTCAGGGAAGCGGCAGGTCGCATGGTGGAATACAAGGCGGGGAGCGACGGAACAGGAAAGTGAGCCACCCATGGAACACCGCACGTTGGGACGTACCGGACGCCAGGTCGGCGTCGTCGGCCTCGGGGCCTGGCAGCTCGGCGCCGACTGGGGTGAGGTCTCCGAGGACGAGGCCTTCGCCACGCTGGGGGCCGCCGTGGACGCGGGCGTCACCTTCATCGACACCGCCGACGTGTACGGCGACGGGCGCAGCGAGCAGATCGTCGGCAGCTTCGCCAAGGGCCGCCCGGAGCTCACCGTGGCCACCAAGATGGGCCGGCGGCTGGAGCAGATCCCCTCGAACTACGTGATGTCCAACTTCCGCGCCTGGAACGAGCGCTCCCGCCAGAACCTCGGCGTGGACACGATCGACCTGGTCCAGCTGCACTGCCCGCCGACCCCGGTGTACTCGGCGGACGCCGTGTTCGACGCCCTGGACACGCTGGTGGCCGAGGAGAAGATCGCCGCGTACGGGGTCAGCGTGGAGACGTGCGAGGAGGCGCTGACCGCCATCGCCCGGCCGGGCGTGGCGAGCGTGCAGATCATCCTGAACGCGTTCCGCCTCAAGCCCCTGGAGCAGGTGCTACCGGCCGCGCGGGCCGCCGGGGTGGGCATCATCGCCCGCGTCCCGCTGGCCAGCGGCCTGTTGTCAGGCCGGTACGACGAGCACACCACGTTCGCGCCCGACGACCACAGGACCTACAACCGGCAAGGTGAGGCCTTCGACGTCGGTGAGACCTTCTCGGGCGTGGACTTCTCCACCGGCCTGGAGGCGGTCCGCCGCCTGGCGCCCCTGGTGCCGGAAGGGGCGACCATGGCCCAGTTCGCGCTGCGCTGGATCCTGGACCAGGAGGGCGTCTCGGTCGTCATCCCGGGCGCCCGCAACCCCGCCCAGGCGACGGCGAACGCGGCGGCGGCCGGCCTTGCGCCGCTCCCCGCCGAGACGCTCGACGCGGTGCGGGCCGTCTACGACGAGCTGATCCGCCCTCAGGTCCACGACCGCTGGTAGGTCAAGGACGATCGGGGGTGAGCTGCTGGACAGGGCGACGCTGTACGGTTCGCGAGCCCCCTACGCTGAAGGGCATGATTCGTCCCGCAACGCCCGCTGACGTGCCCGCGATCCTCGACATGATCCGCGAGCTCGCCGAGTACGAGAAGGCCGCCCACGAGGTACGCGCCACCGAGGAGGACCTGCACGCCGCGCTCTTCGGCGACAGCCCCGCCACCTTCGTCCACATCGCCGAGCAGGACGGCGAGGCCGTCGGCTTCACCCTGTGGTTCCTCACCTTCTCCACCTGGCGGGGCGTGCACGGCATCTATATGGAGGACCTCTACGTACGCCCCCAGCACCGCGGCGGCGGCCACGGCCTGGCGCTGATGGGGGAACTCGCCAGGATCTGCGCGGAGCGCGGCTACCAGCGATTCGAATGGTCGGTGCTCGACTGGAACGAGCCGAGCATCGGCTTCTACGACAAGCTCGGTGCGCTCAGGCAGGACGAGTGGCTGAAGTACCGGCTGTCCGACGAGCCGCTCCAGCGTCTGGCCGAGCGGCGGGACTGATGACGAGGTCGCACAGGTCACGCACGGTGACGTGACCTGCGTGACATGTCCGTTAAACCCCGGCGTGTGACCTGGGCCTGATGTGCTGGCTCTCCTCGAACGTCTCCATGCCCGGCTCCTCGAAGTCGCGGTGCGTCTCCTCCATGCGCAACGCGACCCCCATCGCGAAGAACGTGGGCGCCCATTCGCCGACGAAGATCCCCCACCGGTCGGCGCGATCAAGGCCTGCGGACTCGGTGTTCCGCGAAACCATCCAGGACGCGCAGGCCAGGCCTATCGAGCACAGCCCGGCGACATACATGTGGTTGGACTTGATGCCCATCTTGTGCAGTGTTTTGATCATGGTTCCCCCCTTGCTGTGAGAGCTGGTACCCGGGGGACGCGGCAGTAACCGAACATTACGAGCACGTTTCCGCTGTGACGGTTGTGCGCGGCATGTTACAGCGGTGAATCACATGTAACGAGCGCACAGCCACGGACTGTCAAAGTGCGTAACGAGCCCTTCCTACCTTGGGAAACCCCGGACGCCGAGCGTAGGAGAGATCGATGGCGCGCTGGATCGCCGACTGGCACCCCGATGACCCAGCATTCTGGGAGAGTTCAGGCAAGCGTGTGGCGCGCCGCAACCTGATCTTCTCGATCGTTGCCGAGCACCTTGGCTTCACCGTGTGGACCCTTTGGAGCATCGTGGCCACCAAGATGGGGGCCTACGAGTTCACCACGGATCAGCTGTTCTGGCTGGTCGCCCTGCCGAACCTGATCGGGTCCGCGCTGCGGATCCCGTACACGTTCGGCCCCGCCAGGTTCGGCGGCCGCAACTTCACCATCGTGAGTGCGCTGCTGCTGCTCATTCCGGCCATCGCCCTCGGGATCGCGGTCAGCAACCCGAACACGCCGTACTGGTTGTTCCTCGTGATCGCGGCCCTCGCCGGGTTCGGCGGTGGCAACTTCGCCTCGAGCATGGCGAACATCACCTACTTCTACCCCCGCAGCAAGCAGGGGGTCGCGCTCGGGCTGAACGCCGCGGGCGGCAACATCGGCGTCAGCTCCGTACAGCTCGTCATGCCGCTGGTCATCGGCTCGCTCGGGCTGGCCGCGGCCGGGTGGTTCTGGCTCCCGCTCATCGTCGCGGCCGCCGTCTGCGCCTGGTTCTTCATGGACAACCTGACCAGTGCCAAGGCAAGCCCGCGCCAGCAGCTCGCGGTGGCCGGCAAGGCCCAGACGTGGATCATGTCGTTCCTCTACATCGGCACGTTCGGCTCGTTCATCGGCTACTCCACCGCGTTCCCGCTGCTGAGCAAGAGCCTGTTCCCCGAGGCCCCGTTCGCCGTCGTGGCGTTCGTCGGGCCGCTGGTCGGCTCGCTGATCCGGCCGGTCGGCGGCTGGCTGGCCGACAAGCTCGGCGGCGCCCCCGTCACCCTGTGGAACTTCGCCGCGATGGGCGGCGGCGTGCTGCTGGTCTGGATGGCCAGCACCTCCGGCAACTTCTGGATGTTCTTCCTCTCCTTCCAGCTGCTGTTCCTCACCTCCGGCATCGGCAACGGCTCCACGTACCGCATGATCCCGGCGATCTTCCAGGCCAAGGCAGTGGCCGAGCGTGGTGAAAGCGAGGAGGCGCTGCTGCACGGCAAGCGGCAGGCCTCGGCCGCCGTCGGCATCATCTCGGCGGTCGGAGCGTTCGGCGGGTTCCTCATCAACCGGGCGTTCGGAATGGCGTTCGCGGCGGCCGGCACCCCCGCTCCCGCCTTCCTCGCCTTCGGCCTCTTCTACGCCTCCTGCTTCGCGCTCACCTGGTGGTGCTACACGCGCACGGTCGGCGTCAAGGTCGTGGCCAGCCTCGCCTACGCCAGGGTCTAAGGGGAGGAACTCAGTGGATGACGGCGTGAAGACGAAGACGCACTGCCCGTACTGCGCCCTGCAGTGCGGTATGGAGATCGGTCCTGAGCTGGCCATCCAGCCCAGGACCGACATCCCGGCCAACGCCTCGGGCGCGCTGTGCCAGAAGGGCTGGACGGCAGGCGAGCTGCTCACCAACGGCGAGCGCCTGACCACCCCCCTCCTGCACGGCGAGCCCGCGGAGTGGGACGTCGCCCTCGACTACGTCGCGTCCCGGTTGTCCGCCATCCGCGCCGAGCACGGCCCCGACGCTGTGGCCGTGTTCGGCGGGGGCGGCCTCACCAATGAGAAGGCGTACACGCTCGGCAAGTTCGCCAGGGTCGCGCTCGGCACCAGCCAGATCGACTACAACGGCCGCTTCTGCATGTCGTCGGCCGCCGCCGCGTCGATCAAGGCGTTCGGCATGGACCGCGGGATGCCGTTCCCGATCACTGACCTCGCCGAGGCCGACATCGTGCTGCTGGCCGGCGGGAACGTCGCCGAGACCATGCCGCCGTTCGTCCGCCACCTGTCCGGCCCGCGCGTGATCGTCATCGACCCGCGGCGGACGCAGACCGCCAAGCTGGCCTGGCTGCACCTGCAGCCCACGCCCGGCACCGACCTGGCGCTCGCGCTCGGGCTCCTCCACATGGTGATCGCCGAAGAGCTCGTCGACGAGGAGTACGTCGCCGCCCGCACCACCGGGTTCGACGAGGTACGCACCTCGCTCGCCGCCTGGTGGCCCGAGCGGGTCGAGCGGATCACCGGGGTGCCCGTCTACCGGATGCGGCAGGCCGTGCGGGCCATGGCCGCGGCCCGCAAGGCGTACATCCTGACCGGGCGCGGCGCCGAGCAGCACGCCAAGGGCACCGACACCGTCACCGCGTTCATCAACCTCGCCCTCGCGCTCGGCCTGCCGGGCCGGCACGGCTCCGGCTACGGCTGCGTGACCGGGCAGGGCAACGGGCAGGGCGGCAGGGAGCACGGCCAGAAGGCCGACCAGCTGCCCGGCTACCGCAAGATCGACGACCCTGCGGCACGCGAGCACGTCGCCGGCGTGTGGGGCGTGCCCGCCGAGTCGCTGCCTGGGCCCGGGCGGTCGGCGTACGAGCTGCTCGACGCCCTCGGCACCCCGGGAGGGCCGCGGGCGATGCTGCTGTTCGGGTCCAACCCGGTGATCTCCGCGCCGGCCGCCGAGCACGTCGCCGAGCGCATCGCCTCCCTGGACCTGCTCGTCACCTGCGACTTCGTCATGTCGGAGACCGCCGCCATGGCCGACGTCGTGTTCCCGGTCACGCAGTGGGCCGAGGAGACCGGCACCATGACCAACCTCGAAGGCCGCGTCCTGCTGCGCAACCGGGCCGCCGCACCGCCCGAAGGCGTCAGGAGCGACCTGGACGTCCTCGCCGGCCTCGCCGAGCGGCTCGGGCACCGCCTCGAGACCGAACCGGCCGCGGTGTTCGACGAGCTGCGCCGCGCGAGCAAGGGAGGGCCCGCCGACTACTCCGGCATCACCTACGAGCGCATCACCGAGGAGAAGGGCGTGTTCTGGCCCTGCCCCTCGACCGAGCACCCGGGCACGCCCCGGCCGTTCCTCGACTCCTTCGCCACGCCGGACGGCCGCGCCAGGCTCGTGCCCGTCCAGCACCGGCCGGCGGCCGAGGAGACCGACGCGGACTACCCCGTCTATCTGAGCACGGGACGGGTGCTGGCCCACTACCAGAGCGGCGCGCAGACCCGCAGGATCGCCTCGCTCGTCAAGGCCGCGCCCGAGCCGTACGTCGAGATCCATCCGGACCTCGCCGAGCAGCTCGACATCGCGGCCGGCGATGTGGTGCGGGTCAGCAGCAGGAGAGGCGAGGCCAAGGCCGTCGCCCGGATCAGCGACGCCATCAGGCGCGACACCGTGTTCATGCCCTTCCACTGGGAGGGCGCCAACCGGCTCACCAACCCGGCCCTCGACCCGACGTCGAAGATGCCGGAGTTCAAGGTCTGCGCCGTCAGGGTGGAGAGGGACTCATGAGGCTTGTCGTCGTGGGGAACGGGATGGCCGGATCGCGGCTGGTCAGCGAGGTGCGCACCCGCGACCCCCACATGAAGATCACCATTTTCGGCGCGGAGACGTGCCAGCCGTACAACCGGGTGCTGCTGTCCAACGTGCTTGCCGGCAGCTCGCGCCCGGACCAGGTGCGGCTGCTCGACTCCTCCTGGTACGCCGCCCACAACGTCGAGGCCGCCTTCGGCAGCGCGGTCGCCCACATCGACAGGGAGACCAGGCACGTCGTCACCGATGACGGGCGGCGCGAGCCGTACGACCTGCTGGTGCTGGCCACCGGCAGCGACGCCATCGTGCCGCCGATCCCCGGCGTGGAGCGGGCCATCCCGTTCCGCACGCTCGACGACTGCGAGCGAATCATGCGCGATGCCGACCAGGCCCGCCGGGCGGTCGTCATCGGCGGCGGGCTGCTCGGCATCGAGGCCGCCCGCGGCCTGGCCGGGCGTGGCCTGCCCGTCACGCTGCTGCACCTGGCCGGACACCTCATGGAACGCCAGCTGGACGTCGAGGCCGGCGAGGTGCTCGGTGAGACGCTGGCCGGGCTCGGCGTCGAGATCCGCACCGGAGTATCCACCTCGTCCGTGGACGACGACGGCGTCCGGCTCGACGACGGCGAGCTGATCGAGGCCGACCTGGTCGTGCTGGCCTGCGGCGTCCGCCCCATCACGGGCCTGGCCGCCGAGGCCGGGCTGGAGGTGCGGCGCGGCGTCGTCGTGGACGACGAGCTGCGTACCGACGACCCGTCGATCTTCGCGATCGGGGAGTGCGCCGAGCACGACGGCACCGTCTACGGGCTGGTCGCCCCCGCCTGGGAGCAGGCCTCGGTGGCCGCCGACGTCATCACCGGCGGCAAGAGCCTCTACCACGGCTCCAGGCTCGTCACCCGGCTCAAGGCCAGGAGCGTCGAGCTGGCCGCCATGGGCGAGACCCACCTCACCGAGGAGCACGCCGAGGTCGTGCGCTTCAGCCACCGGGCTCGCGGCACCTACCGCAAGCTCGTCATCCGCGACGGCCGCCTGGTCGGCGCGATCCTGCTGGGCGAGAGCGACGCCGTCGGCACGCTCACCCAGCTCTTCGACCGCGGCGGACAGGTGCCGGGTGACCGGGCGGGGTTGCTGTTCCCAGGGCTGTCGTCGACGCCCGTGGCCGACAGCCCCACGCTGATGCCCGACGCGGCCAAGGTCTGCCAGTGCAACAACGTGACCAAGGGTCAGATCAGGGCGTGCTGGGAGGCAGGGGCTCGGGACGTGGCAGGGGTGGCGGCCGCCACCAGGGCCACGACCGGATGCGGTACCTGCCGCGACGCCGTGGAAGGCATCGTGAGCTGGCTGTGCGAGCAGGAAGGGATTTCCGTATGAGCAGGATCGTCGTCGTGGGGTACGGGCCGACGGCCCACCGGCTCGTCGAAACCCTCACGAGCAAGGGCTTCGACGGGCGGATCACCGTGATCGGGGAGGAGCCCCGGCCCGCGTACGACCGGGTGGCCCTGACCTCCTACCTGTCGGGCACCACCGCGGAGGATCTCACCTACGACGTGCCGGCCGGCACCGTCACCAGGCTGAGCACCCGGGTCACCGGCATCGACAGGGAGGCCCGTCTCGTCACCCTGTCGGACGGCGGCACGGAGGCCTATGACGTGCTGGTGCTGGCCACCGGGTCCGCGCCGTTCGTGCCGCCGGTGCCCGGGGCCGAGCACGCCTTCGTCTACCGGACGCTCGAGGACCTGGACGCGATCAGGGTGGCCGCCAAGGACGCGGTCGAAGGCGTGGTGGTCGGCGGCGGGCTGCTCGGCCTGGAGGCCGCCGACGCGCTGCGGGCACTCGGGCTGAAGGCGCACATCGTCGAGATGAGCCCCTGGCTGATGCCGCGGCAGGTCGACGAGGGCGGCGGCGCGGTGCTCAAGCAGCACATCGAGGGTCTCGGCCTGGGCGTGCACGCCGGCGCCGGGGTCAAGGAGATCGTCGCCGACGAGAACGGCCAGGTCATCGGGCTGCGCAAGCCGGACGAGACGCTGTTGGACGCCCAGGTCGTGGTGTTCTCCGCGGGCATCAGGCCGCGGGACGAGCTCGCCCGGTCGTCCGGGCTGGAGGTGGGCGAGCGGGGCGGCATCGTGGTCGACTCCGCGATGCTCACGTCCGACCCCGCCATCTACGCCGTGGGCGAGTGCGCGCTGGCCGGTGGCATGATCTACGGGCTGGTCGGGCCGTGCAACACGATGGCCGAAGTGGCCGCCGACCGGATCATGGGCGGATCGGCGACGTTCGACGGCGCGGACATGTCCACGAAGCTCAAGCTGCTCGGCGTCGAGGTCGCGCAGTTCGGGTCCATGACGGGGGCGCTGGACGTCACCTACATGGACCCGGTGAGCGGCGTCTACAAGAAGCTGTTCATCAGCGACGACGCGCAGACGCTGCTCGGCGGCATCTGCGTGGGCGACGCCTCGCCGTACACGCAGCTGCGGCCCTTCGTGGGGAAGGCGCTGCCGGCCTCGCCGTCGGACCTGCTGTTCAGCGGGGCCGGGGCCAACCTGGACCTGCCGGACGAGGCGCAGGTCTGCTCCTGCAACAACGTCTGCGCGGGCGACATCCGCACCGCCATCGCCGACAAGGGCTGCACCGACGTCCCCGGGCTCAAGGCGTGCACCCGCGCCGGCACCACCTGCGGCAGCTGCGTGCCGATGCTCAAGCAGCTGCTGGAGAAGTCGGGTGTCGAGGTCAGCAAGGCGCTGTGCGAGCACTTCACGTACTCGCGGGCCGAGTTGTTCGACATCGTCCGGGTCCGCAACATCACGACGTTCTCCCAGCTCATCTCCGAGCACGGGCAGGGCAGGGGCTGCGACATCTGCAAGCCGGTCGTGGCCTCGATCCTGGCCTCGCTGCACAACGGGCACGTGCTGGAGGGCGAGCGGGTCACGCTGCAGGACACCAACGACCATTTCCTGGCCAACATGCAGAAGAACGGCACGTACTCGGTCGTGCCGCGCATCCCCGGCGGCGAGATCACCCCGGAGAAGCTCATCGTGATCGGCGAGGTCGCCCGCGACTTCGGCCTCTACACGAAGATCACCGGTGGGCAGCGGATCGACCTGTTCGGGGCCCGCGTCGACCAGCTGCCCGAGATCTGGCGGCGGCTGGTGGAGGCCGGCTTCGAGTCCGGGCACGCCTACGGCAAGGCCCTGCGCACGGTGAAGTCCTGCGTGGGCTCGACCTGGTGCCGCTACGGCGTCCAGGACTCCGTGGGCCTGGCCATCGCGCTGGAGCTGCGGTACCGCGGCCTGCGCTCGCCGCACAAGCTCAAGTCCGCCGTCTCCGGCTGCGCCCGCGAGTGCGCCGAGGCCAGGTCGAAGGACTTCGGCATCATCGCCACGGAGAAGGGCTGGAACCTGTACGTCGCCGGCAACGGCGGCTTCAAGCCCCGCCACGCCGACCTGCTGGCCGGCGACCTGTCCACCGAAGAGCTGATCAGGACCATCGACCGGTTCCTGATGTTCTACATCCGCACGGCCGACCGGCTCCAGCGCACGGCGACCTGGCTCGAAGCACTGGACGGCGGCCTCGACTACCTACGGGAGGTGATCATGGAGGACTCGCTCGGTATCTGCGCCGACCTCGACGCGCAGATGGAGTACCACACCGCGACCTACGCCGACGAGTGGGCCGCGACTCTCGACGACCCGGAGAAGCTGAGCAGGTTCGTCAGCTTCGTCAACGCGCCCGGTCTCCCTGACCCGTCGATCGTCTTCGAGCAGGAGCGCGGCCAGATCAAGCCGGTGATGGTCCGATGAGCTGGACGCCGATCTGCGACTTCGACAAGCTGCTGCCGGAGCGCGGCGTCTGCGCGCTGGTGGACGGCAGGCAGGTGGCGGTCTTCCGCACCTTCGACGGCACGCTGCACGCGCTGGACAACCTCGACCCGTTCAGCGGGGCGTACGTGCTCTCGCGTGGCATCGTCGGCACCAGGAAGGGTGAGCCGACGGTGGCCTCGCCGCTGCACAAGCAGGTGTTCTCGCTGGTGTCCGGGGTGTGTCTGGACGAGAAGGACGTGTCGGTGCCGGTCTACCCGGTACGCGTGGCCGACGGCTACGTGGAGGTGAGCGTCTAGGGGTACGCGAGGATCAGGCCCAAGTCGTCCGCTCGCACGACGGCTTGGGCCTTTCGTGCGCCGTCAGTCCCGGCCGTGCTCCACCGGTGGGTAGACGTGCGAGCTGCGATGCGCGACGGGGAGCACGCAGCGCCGTCCCGCCTCGACGTCGTCACAGCGTTCGGCGTCTTCGCGCTGGGGGAGGGGTTCGGGGTTCGCCTGGGTACGCGGCACTGGACGGACGCTATCCGCGGCACCCGATGCGCTGGTCTCGTGGCGGCAACGATCGAAGCTCTGAACGGTCTCTCTAAAACCGGTCATTTCGTCTAGTAATACCGGTCGAGGTAAAGGAGGCGTGCAAAGTGCCTAAACCGCGCATTCGGCGACGAGTTGCGCGGGCATCAAAGCGGCCATGAGCAAGATTTCTCAGCGCAGAGCGCTCCTGATGGCCGCGATCATTCCCGCCATGCTTGTGGCGGGCTGCGCCGCGGGGGGCAGCGGCACGCAAGCCATGAAGGGAGCGGCGGCGAGTCCGACGGACATGCCGACGGACATGCCGACGGACGACATGATGTCGCCCGAGGAGACCGACACCGCCTCGCCCACCGGGACGGACACCGCCTCCCCGACCGACACGGCCGGCGGGGCCGACCAGCCGCGGTCGGCCGTCCAGGGGTTCTTCGACGCGCTCAAGTCGGGCAACGTGGACCAGGTCGTGGGCGCGTTCGCCGACGACGCCGTGGTCGCCGTGGACGGGGAGGCCACGGCGAAGGGCACCCAGGCGATCCGCACGCTGTTCCAGGGCCAGCTCGATGAGATGAAGCAGGCCACCCACACCATCGAGGAGGATCGCACCCTCGGCAGCGAGGACGCCGTCGTCCGCGCGACGAGCAAGCAGGGGGGCGACAACCTCCGCGAGCTGTTCCTGCTCTCGCAGGACGGCGGGGAGTGGAAGATCTCGCAGTTCATGAACAACCAGGCGGGCTGACCGCGGCGCGGCACACGCGCTAGTGCTGTGCCGGGTCGCCGGGGATGCGGGGCGTGATTCGCTGCTGATCGACCAGCGCAAGGTAGACGGCGAAGGCGCCCCGCGTCCACATGTCGGCTTGCCGGGTGGTCAACCGGATCTCCTCGCCCTTATGCGAGACGATCACATATCCGCCCAGGGGCATCCGTCGTGTCAGGTCCGCTGCATGGTTTCGGGGGAATCCGGCGTGACCTGCGGCTCGACAAGTTGGTCCGGACGGGGGCTCATGGTCGTCCGGACTAACTTGTCGGTTTCTGCTGTGCGTTTCCAGATGATCTGTTCCAGACTCCTGGCCCGCGCTCACAACGCGATGGGGCGATACTTGAGAGCGGCTTCAACAATCTCCTCGGCTGTGGCGTCCTGTAATTCTTCCGGCGGCCAGAAGATCAGATCACTGACGCGTGGATGGAGCACATTGGCCTCTAGCAGGCGTAGGTAGAAGTCGGAGTCCGGGTCTGCCTCCATGATCCTGCGGACAATTTCGGCGAGTTCTTCCTGGGTGATGTCCGATACCTTGAGCCGCTCCGGGCGGGCGGCATCCCGGGCGAGGTCCTCCAGTCTCTGCGATTCCCAGTACGCGGCGAAATCCGACGGCTCGTAGGTGTGTCCAGTCTGCATGTTGAACGCGGCGACGGCCTCGCGTGCCTCCATCAGCCTGCCGGTTTCTATAAGTTCCGCGATCCGGTCGATCTCCCTCCCCAACTGCTCCTGGCGCTCCTGGGAGACAGACGGGGGAAGCAGCTCCGGTCGTAGATCCATGCCAGGCATTCTGCATGCCTCATGTACGCGGGACTACCACCCGGATGCCTCACCTCAGCCGGGACCGCCTCAGGTCAAACCGGAAGCGTCACCTGTATCAGCCAGTCTTGCATTCGCGGCCAAAGCTCGGGCGGGGACGGTGTGCCTGGCCGGGAGTGGTCCGGACTGGCCAGGGAGCAGGGCTGGTGGCGGTGGCGAGGTAGTCGGAGTCGGCCGGAGACGGACGGAGGTATTCGCTGAGGCCGCGAGCGTTCCTGGGGCGGTAGTTCCAGGTGTCGGCGGTAGAGGTATTCGTCCAGGGCGACCAGGGTGCCCGGTTCGTGCTGCTGCAGACGCAGCATGGCCTCCAGGGTGGAGACCAGCGACTTCCAGGCGGCGCGCTGCTCGGCGGTGCCGTAGGCGAACGGAGTGGAGCCGATCAACGTGAACCGGCCAGCGATCTGCCGGCCGCGAACGCCGGCGAACAGGCCCCGGGCTTCCACCTCGATGCCGGCGTAGACGAACGTCGCCGGCAGGCGCTCGGCGAAGTACTTGAGCTGGTCGGAGACTTCCGCTCCAGTGCGGGTGGCCAGGTTGAGGTTGTGGATTTCATCGACCAGGACCAGCTCGACGCCAGCGTGGGCGGCGGTGGCGCAGACGGCGTTGACAACGTCGGTGATGTTGGCGCGGCTCGACAACTCCAGGCCGAAGAAGCGGGCGAACTCAACCGCCAGCATCCGGGCGGTCGCGGCCGGTGGGACGGTGACATAGACGACCGGCAGTCGGTGGCGTTGGCCCGGGTGGCGCTTGCGGACCGCGCGTTCGTGGGTGCGGCCGAGCTGGGTGAGTGCGGTGGTCTTGCCGGTGCCTGCCGCGCCAGACAAGATCATGCCCCGGCGGGCGGAGATCTGCCTGCGGTTGAGCTGGATCAGTAATCGGCCGGTGGTCAGGACCTGCCGGATCGTCGGGGTGTTCACCAGTGGAAGTTCGGCGTGGTAGTCGCGGCGTGCCTCCTCGTGGGCAGATCGCTGCCGCGGTGTCAGGGCGAGCAGCTCGGGCCCCATGCGCATATCGGCGACCAAGGTCGAGCTGTATACGGCGATTCGCAACGTTTGCCCTGTCCGCTACCGGCACCTCGGGGCGATGTCCCCCGTCGATATGTCCGCGCGTTCGGGGGCACGGCCAGCTCGGCCAACGCGACTCCGAGCCGTCGTTCCGTCGCGAGGGAGCGGCTAACGTGCCAGGATAAATCACGTCAAGCCGTAACTCGCGTGGGCCGGTATCGCAGGGCGACCGCCCCCGACCGGAACTCACGGCGGTCCACGGGCTCGAGCTGGATGCGCTCGCGCAGACCGGCGAGCAACGTCGGCCCGTGTCCGGCAAGGACCGGCTGCACAAGGAACTCGTACTCGTCGATCAGTCCCAGATCTGCCAACGCCAGGGGAAGCGTCACGCCACCCACCCACAGGCCCTCGCCTGACTCCTGCTTGAGCCGCTGAACCGCTTGCCCGAAGTCGCCTCGCACCAGCTCGGCATTCCAATCGACCGCGCTCAGCGTGCTCGACACAACGTACTTCTTCGCCCGGTCGATGGTCTCGGCGAACGGGATCTGCCACTCATCCATCCAGTCAGGCCACGTGTCCGTGGCCGGCTTCCGCCACGCCGACTCCATCATCTCGTAGGTCACCC
This sequence comes from Nonomuraea turkmeniaca, assembly GCF_005889735.1. GTDB lineage: Bacteria > Actinomycetota > Actinomycetes > Streptosporangiales > Streptosporangiaceae > Nonomuraea > Nonomuraea turkmeniaca. The sequence continues at coordinate 3,615 of NZ_VCKY01000084.1, read as the reverse complement.
GGCCGAATAGCAGGGCATCGGCTCGCTCCATCTCAGCGGTCCAGTAACGCATCGACTCCTCGTCCGGGGGGAGCCCTGCCTCGTGATGGCAGCAGCCGTCGAGCGTGACGTTGATCGAGTATCGAAGTGGTCTCATCTCGTTGCTCTCCCTTGATGCGCGCAGCGCGTTTTCACCGGACGTCTACTTAGACGACTGTCGGCGCCATTTCTCATCGGCGCCCGATCCCACCTACTCAACACCGTCGTGATGCGAACCAGACCGCAGACTGAGCGCGCGACCGATTCGGGCGCTCGGGGCGTTCAGGTTCGCAACGGGACGGCGCTCATAACGCTCGACTTCGATGCACGGTGCCACGTCACCTACCGTCGGCTCAGGGCCAACGACGAACGTCGCAAACGTTGCCTGACGCGGCACTAGCTGCGATAACGCCAGCTTCTCCACACTTCTCGGCATCCGCGAGGCCATCCACCACGCCGGCGGCAGCCTCATCCTGGCCAATCCCAGTCCACCCGTCGAACTCGCACTGTCTCGAAGCGCCCTGCGAGACCTACTGCCCCTCCACGACATCCTCGCCAAACAGCCACCGCCCGGCCACCCAGACAGCCCGGAGTGACGTCAAAACTCACCGACATTGATCAAGGAATCTGCCCCCAACCGCCTCCCGAAGTCAGCGACAAACGCCTCCCGAAGAACCCAACACAGCCACGCCGCCGGGCTGCCGAGCCGGTTGCAGGCTGGCAAGTCCCCCAACCGCCGACCCGGCCCAGGCCGCTACCAACCGGTGCCCATGGTGCTCGCCATCATCGCCAGGCCCGAACAGATACCGCAGGACCTCCCCAGGGTTCCTGCTGCGCGCCTTCGCCCGAGGCCTCACGAACGCCACCTCCGCAGCCGTCCATGGATCTCACCGGCGAGCTCGTCCAACCGCGCGACCGCCGCGGCGCACTCGGCAGTGCTCCCGCCGGCACCTTCCAAGGCCGTAGCCGCCGCAACCAGCGCCGTCCGCGCCGCGAACAATTCCCGCTGTATCCGGGCCAGCCCCACCCTGCCCGCCTCACCCTCGGTACCGCCGTCTGTGACCGCCCGGGCATCGCGCAGCACCGTCTCCCCCACGTACGCGGCGACAGCCAACTCAGCCGCCGCCGCGGCTGCGGCTACTTCCTGGAACTCCTCGACGCTGAACTTCACCTTCAAGCTGTGCGAGCGGCCCGACGAGACGTACGCCCGACGCCGAGCCAGCCTCGGCAATGCTCGGCCCGCCGGGCCATCAGCACTCACAAGACTGGATTTTGCACCACCAGCCCCGACAGTTACCCCAGAACTCCGACATCCCATCCGACAGGTTCATCCGGACACAGACAGGCCCACATGGACCGGACACGTCGCCACGCAACCAAGGCGTTTTCGTAGACGAGCACGTCCAGCATCGCACCCAGGTATCGACGTCCGGCGGCGGACACGGCGTAAGCCTCCTCGCTCCTCGCCGAATTCTCGCCTTGCCTCCATTGTGCGCGCCCTATCGGGAAATGGCGCGTTCCCTGGAACCTCGTCCGCGCCGGCGGTGTATCACCACCGGAGGTGGTCCCATGAAGAGGATGCTGGCCGTGCTGGCCGCCATAGTGGCGGCTCTGGTCACGGGGACTGTTCCGGCCGGTGCGGCGGGGAATTGGGCGGTGACGTACATGGATCCGCTGCCGGGCGGCTTCGCCGGCGACAAGCCGTACACGCTGGGGTTCTGGGTGTTGCAGCACGGCAACCACCCGTTCGAGGGGAACCTCGGCACCGTCGGGCTGCGACTCACCGGGGAGGACGGGAAGAGCCTGATGTTCGAGGGCACGGCACTTCCCGAGGCCGGGCACTACGCCGCGTCGGTGGTCGTGCCGCAGGGCGTGTGGAAGGTCGAGGGCATCCAGGGGATGTTCATGCCGCACGAGGTCGGGCAGCTCAGCGTGCCCGGCGGGCTGAAGGTCAAGCCCGTGAACAAGGCGCTGATCGAGGGCTTCATGGCGCTACGGACGGACTATTGGGACGCCGTGCGCCCGCCCGGGTTCCCCGACCTGCCGGGAGACAAGGTGACCGTCCGGACCGGCGACGCCCCGGCCGCGGCGGCGCCTCCGGTGGCGACGGCGGCGCCTCAGAAGGTGGCCGCGGCGGAGCCGGCTCAGAGCTCCGGTGGGGTGCCCGCGTACACGCTGCTGCTCGCGGCCGCCGGCGGCGCGTTGCTCGCGGTGGGGGCGTTGCGCCTTCCCCGGCGGAAGGACCGGAAGGATCACCAGGATCCGCCCGTGGACTCGTCGTCGGAGACGATCGTCATCTCGGGATAGCCGGTGGTGGCTCGGCCGGGGTGTGCTCGCGACGCCGTCCTTTCCCGAGCGGCTCGCGTCGTGGCGCACCCCGGCCGCCGGTCAGCGCATCCTCACGATGAACCTGCGGATCTTGCGGAGGTCGCGCAGCCTGTGTTCGTACGTGGCGCCGGTGAACAGCAGGAACGCGCCTGCCAGCGCGATCGGCAGCCAGCGTGGGCCCTCGCCCATCAACGCGGCGAGGGCCGGCGCGAACTCGTGTGCCGCCGTCACCACCAGCACCGCCCCGCCGAGGATCAACGGCGCCTGCAACCGGGCCCATGCCCCGGCCATGGTCGCGGCGAACGCGGCCGCGCCGAGCAGGAGCGGTCTCGTCAGACCCACGTCGTTCCAGGCGGCGTAGGCGCTGGGCAGGAACGTCAGCGCGAGCGCCGTGCCGTAGCCCAGCCAGGAGGAGGTGCCGGGATCGCGCCGCCGGGCCAGCCACGCCGCCACCAGCCCGGCTGCGGACAGGGGAGCGGTGTAGGCCTCGGGGGCCGTGACATCCGAGATCGCCAGCTGGATCCAGAGGGCGAACTGCAGCAGGACCAGCCCGCCCCAGGCGACCGGCCGCCGATCCGGCCGCAGGGCGACGGCGAGCCCGAGCACGCCGGTGCAGGCCAGCGCGAGGCTCAGCAGTCCGGCGTCCCGCATGGTCATGAACAGCCCGGATGCGGCGATCCACCACCCCGTCACCTCGACCCCGAGAGCCGCCCGGCCCCACATCTCCGGGGATGCCTCCTGGTCGTCCCGGCCCATGTGGCGGGCCAGGGCGGCGGACACGGCGGCGGACATCGCGGCGACGGCGAGGGCCGCGAAGCCCGCCGCCTCCGTCCGGAACCCCGCAGACAGCGCTGAGGCGATCGCCAGCGCGCCGGTCGCGACCGCGGCCGAGACGGCGGCGCCCGTCCGCGCGATCTCATTGCGTGCGGGGACCCCGGTCATCACTCCCAGCACCGCGACCCCGGCCAGCACCACCAGCGTGTACGCCTCCGCGTCCAGCGACCAGATGACCAGGTGCCCGCCGAGACCCACCGCCAGCACTCCCGCGGCCCCCGCACGCGGCGCGAGCGCGGCCTGCGCGGCCAGCGCCACCAGCATGACCCCGTAGAACGCCAGCAGCCCCGGGTGCGGCATGTCCGCCACCGCGGGCAGGAGCACCAGGCACCCGAATGCTCCCACCGTGGCCGCCGTCCGCCCGGCGAGCGCCCCGCTCAGTCCGCGAGCCACCATCACGCAGGTGACCGCCACGAACACGCCCACCCCCAAGGC
>NZ_VCKY01000083.1 GCF_005889735.1 Nonomuraea turkmeniaca | reverse complement strand
ACTGGCGCGAGTGCTCGCGCTGACCGCGGCCATCTGGCACAACGACAAGACCGGCCAGCCAATCAAGCGATCGCTGACCGCCTACGACCACTAAACGTGACCACACCCCTTGGACTCATTCGTCTAGTCAACGCACCGGACGCCTACACCACCGAAAGCGAGCCCTCAGGACGTCTCCTGGTGGCCTGCGGCAACCGGCGGGCCTCGGTCTGCCCGGCCTGCTCGCAGACCTACCAGGCCGACACCTTCCACCTGATCCGGGCGGGCCTGTCCGGCGGCAAGGGCGTACCCGAAATGGTCAGCGCGCACCCCCGGGCGTTCGTCACCCTGACCGCCCCCTCCTTCGGTCCCGTCCACTCCCACCGCGACGGCCGCGCCTGCCGCCCCCGTAAGCGCGACACCCAATGCGAGCACGGGCAGCCGGTCGGCTGCCACCTTTGGCACGAATCCCACGACGAACGGCTCGGCCAGCCGATCTGCCTCGACTGCTACGACTACACGGGCGCGGTGCTGTGGCAGGCTCACGCGGGCGCGCTGTGGCACCGTTTTACCCTGGCCATCCGCCGGGAGTTGGCCGCCCAGAGCGGGATGAGCCGCCGTGCCTTCGCCGAGCAGGTCAAGGTGTCCTTCGCCAAGGTCGCCGAGTACCAGCGGCGTGGCCTGATCCACTTCCACGCCATCATCCGCCTCGACGGCCCCGCCGGACCCAGCCAGCCGCCACCCGACTGGGCCGACCACCACCTACTCACCCGCGCAATCCCACCCGCCGTGCAGCGGGTCACCGTCACCACACCACCGAGCGATCTCGGCCGGTGGACCCTCGTCTGGGGCCAACAGCTCGACATCCGCCCCATCCTGCTCGATGCCAGCGCCGACGGGCTCAGCGAACGCGCCGTCGCCTCCTACATCGCCAAGTACGCCACCAAGGGCGCCGAAGCCTCCGGCACCGTCGATCACCGCCTGTCCTGCCGGGCCTGCGCCGGACGCGGACGGCTGAGCCTGATGGCCACCTGCGGCCTCTGCCACGGCACCGGCCTCAAACCCGGCCTCAGCCTCGACGCCATCCCGGTCACCGACCACGCCCGACGCATGATCCGTACCTGCTGGGACCTCGGCGCACGTCCCGAGTTCCGAGCTCTCCGCCTCCGCCCGTGGGCGCACATGCTCGGCTTCCGTGGCCACTTCTCCAGCAAGAGCCGCGCCTACTCGCTCAACCTCACCGACCTGCGCAACGCCCGCGCCGCCCACCGCGCCGCCGAAGCCCGCGAACGCCACGGCCTGCCCGCCCTCGGCGACGCCACCACGCTCGTCCTGGGCCATTGGCGTTTCGCCGGGATCGGCTACACCCCGGGAGAAGCGATCATGGCCGAACATATCCGCCAGCGCGTCCAGACCGCCCGCCAGATCGCGGCCCAGCAGGCGGATGAATGACCCCACCCTTTTCCGCCCATGACCGGCGGCTCTACCGCGTCTGCGACGCCATGCGCCTGCTCAGCCTCAGCCGCAGCGTGATCTACGAACTCATCCGCTCGGGACGGCTCCGCTCCGTCACCCAGGGGCGTACGCGGCTCATCCCCGCCTCAGCCATAGAGGACTACATCTCCCTACTCGAACAGGAGGCTTCATGACCGAACGACGCAGCCGAGGAGACGGCGGCCTGCACTGGGACGAGAACCGGCAACGCTGGATCGCCTCGGTCACGGTCGGCTACACCCCGGCCGGCAAGCGCATCGTCAGGAAGGCGAGCGGCAAGACCAAGACCGAAGCCAAGGCCAAGCTCAAGGAGATCATCCGCGACCATGACGACGGGCTGGCCAGCGGCCCGGCGAACTACACGGTGGCCGAAGCCGTGACGAGCTGGCTCGCCTATGGCCTGCACGGTCGCAACCCGAACACGGTCACCAACTACCGAACCCTCTGTGAGAAGCACATCATCCCCGACCTGGGCGCACGCAAGCTGCGGGAGCTGAGCGCCGAGGACGTGGACCGGTGGCTCGTCGGCAAGGCCAAGGTGCTCGCCGCACGAACGGTGCGACTGCTCCACTCGTGCCTGAACCGCGCGGTGAAGTTCGCCCAGGCCCGCGACAAGGTGAAGCGCAATGTCGTGGGTCTCTGCGAGATCCCCGAGGGCAAGGAGGGCCGTCCATCCAAGTCCCTCACGCTCGACCAGGCGACGGCTCTCCTTGACGCGGCCGAGAACACGCGCTTCTACGCCTACGTGGTCCTCTCGCTGCTGATCGGTGCCCGCACGGAAGAGCTGCGGGCGCTCATCTGGAAGGAGGTCGATCTGGTCGGCGACCCGGACAAGGACATCCCGCCGTGGATCGCCGTGTGGCGTTCCGTACGCGAAGGAGGCGACACCAAGACCAAGCGCTCACGGCGATCCCTGGCACTCCCCAAGCGATGCGTGGAAGCGCTCAAGGCGCATCGACTGCAACAACGCCAGGACAAGAAGAAGGCAGGCGACGGGTGGAAGGACCACGGCCTCGTCTTCGCCTCCCTCGTCGGCACACCCCTCGACGCCCACAACGTCCGCAGAGCGTTCCGGAAGATCGTCAAGGACGCCGGGATGCCCGCCTACTACTGGACCCCTCGCGAGATGCGCCACAGCTTCGTCTCGCTGCTCTCCGACTCCGGCGTTCCCCTGGAGGACATCGCCCGCCTGGTCGGCCACAGCGGCACGGCCGTCACCGAAGCCGTCTACCGCAAGCAGATCCGCTCCGTACTCCTGCAAGGAGCTGCGGCGATGGACGATCTCTTCGCCCGCTAGTCACTCAGTTAGTCACTCACCAATGCGAAAGGGTGTCACCCTGACGAGTGACACCCTGCTCGACCAGCCGAAGCGTGGTCGGGACGACAGGATTTGAACCTGCGACCCCTTGACCCCCAGTCAAGTGCGCTACCAAGCTGCGCTACGTCCCGGTTGTGTCGGCCGCTCCCTAGCGGGGCGGGACGTCATAACCTTAGCGCACATCGGAGGTGCACGCGCACACGGAGAGCGGGAGCGGAGGTGGCCGGTGGGGCGCAAGCCGACCATCGATCGGAGGCAACTGGCCGAGCTGGTCGCCCAGGGGATGAGCGTTCAGGAGCTGGCGGCTCATTTCGGGGTCAGTGAGTCCGGGGTGTTGCAGGCGAAGCGGGCCGCCGGGCTGGCAAAGCCGATGATGGACCACAGCGGTGCCGTGCCGTGGAAGCTCGCGCGGGCCCATGCCCAGTCGGGGCCGGCGACCAATCTGCGGAATCTGTCGGCGGCGGCGCAGGGGAGGCCGCCGGCGGCGGAGCGGTTGAACACGGCGCTGCGGTGGGCGCAGCGGCTCGTCGACGCCGGGCTGGATGTTCGGTATGACGTCGACGAGGGGTTCAGTGAGGTCCCTGCTCCCCCATCGGGCTCACATGTCGCAGCCGTGCTCTCGGCGGCGCGAAAGGGGCTGGAAGAGGGCTGAGGACGTCCTGTCCGGTATAGGTGGGTAAGTTTCGACATACCTGTTCGAGGGCAGTCGCTGGTCTCAACAAGAGACCGGAGGCGAACATCATGTCCACCTACGCTTGGGTGGCCGTCGTCGTGGTCGCGGTGGTGGCGGTCGCCGCAGTCGTGTACGTCATGCAGCAGCAAAAACGCCGCAACCACCTCCGCGAACGTTTCGGCCCGGAGTACGAACGCATGGTCGCCGAGCGTGAGAACCGGCGGGAAGCCGAGCAGGAGCTGCTCGCTCGCGAACAACGCCATGCCAAGCTCGACATCCGCCCTCTCCCCGAAGAGGCCCGCGATACCTACGCCAACCGGTGGACCGAGGTGCAGGAGCGCTTCGTGGACGCGCCGGGGTTCGCGGTGACCGAGGCAGACCAGCTGGTCACGGCCGTCATGGCGGAACGGGGTTACCCGACGGAGGACTTCGAGCAGCGGCTGTCCGACCTGTCGGTGGGGCATGCGGCGACTCTCGATCACTACAGGACGGCTCACGAGATCAGCGGGCGGGCGGCCAGGAAGGAGGCCTCCACGGAGGAACTCCGGCAGGCCATGGTGCATTACCGCGCGCTGTTCGAGGAGCTGCTTCAGGAAACCACCCGAGGAGGACGGTGACACGATATGGGCAGCGACGAGCTGAAAGTGCCGTCGCAACGCGCCGACGAGCGTACTGATAAGACTGATCAGTACGCCGATGGGCGATCCGATGAGCGTGCCGATGTGACGGATGAGCGTTCCCAGGGCGGCGAGTCCGCTGAATTCCCCCGCGACGACGATGTGTCCCCAGGCTCCGCTCGGGATGACGAGCCGGGCGGGTTCGCACGGGACGACGAGACCGGCGAGCGGCCTCGCGGTGATCTCGCCGACGCCGATGACGACGCCGACGCCGATGACGACGCCGACAAAGTTGCCGATGACAAGGAGTTCGCTCGGAGCGAGCAGACCACCACGCCTGTTCATGGGCAGGTGGACGCCGAGGACGATGACGAGCTGAGGACTCGGAGCCCCAGGGCCGACGACGAGTACGCGGCGGCCGTTCCCGGCGCCGTGGCGACTCCCCTTCCCGGGGCCGTGGCTCCTGTGCCCGGCTCCGTGGCCGGGGAGGACGACGCTCCCTATCGGGATCCGTACGCCAGGACCGGCGGTGACATGCCGGCCGAGCCGATGACAGGGTCCGAGCCGGTCGCCGGTCCCGATCCGGCCCATGCGCCGGGGCACGCGGCCCCCGAGGACGTCGTCCTGTTCGATCAGGATCCCGCCCAGGTGCAGGCCCGCTGGCGCGACCTGCAGGCGTCCTTCGTGGACGACCCGGGCGAGGCCGTGCAACGTGCCGACGGCCTGGTGGGCGAGGTGGTGGAGTCGCTCACCAGCAGTCTCACCACCCGTACGAACGCCCTGCGCGACCGTTGGAAGGACGTCGGGTCCCCCGACACGGAGCAGCTGCGTCTGGCGCTGCGCGACTACAGGAACGTCCTGGAACGCCTGCTGGCCCTGTCAGGAACGCAGGGCACGCAGACGTACCAGGCGTCAGGCCACCAGAGCGAGGGATCGAGGTGACATGACATGCTCGCGATAGTGGCAGCGATCATCTTCGGGCTGGGCTTCCTGCTCGACCTGGTCGGCGTGCGGATCCCCGGAGGGTTCTCCGGGATGACGTTCGCGTTGCTGGGGCTGTGCCTGCTGGCCCTGCATCAGGCAGGGGTCGGCACGGCCGGCATCCGCACCGGATACAGCAACTGGCGGGGCCGAGCCCGCCGTTGACGGACGAACAGCGATGTCCGCCGCCGGTGAGCGACCGGCGGCGGACTCGTGTTCAGTCCTTGCCGGGGAAGCGCATGATGACCGTGCTGCCGCCGTTGCCCACGCGCAGGGTCAGGTCGGACGACAGCAGGCGGGCCACCCACAGGCCCATGCCGCCGACGGCGCCCGGCATCGGCCCCGGCTTCCACGAGCCCTCGTCGTGCACCTCGACGACGAGGTCTCCGCTCATCGTCCAGGTGCGCAGGGTGGCGTGGTCGGCTCCGTGGGTGACGGCGTTCGTGGCGACCTCGTTGACGGCGATGACGAAGTCGCCGACGGCCTCCTCGGCCATGCCGGCGTCGCGTGCCTCGTCCTCGGCGAACTGCCTGACCCGGGGCAGATCCGGCAGCCGGAAAAGCAGCCGTCGTACGGGCGCGCCGGGTGGCGGGCTCGTGTAGCCCGCCGACTGAGGCTCTACGTCCTCGTTCACCCGGCAAACCTTCTTCTCAGCCGACCAGCTCGGTGCGCAGCTGGTCGAGGACTTTGCGGAGGATGCGCGAGACGTGCATCTGGGAGATCCCGAACTCGGCGGCGATCTCGGCCTGCGTCATGTTGCCGAAGAAACGTAGCAGCAGGATGTGCTTCTCGCGCGACGGAAGCGCGTCGATGAGGGGTTTGACGGCTTCCCTGTCGACCATCGTGCTCAACGTGTCGTCGTCCTCCGGGATGACGTCGCCGAGGGAGGCGGCGTCGTCGTCGGTGCCGAGCGGCGCGTCGAGCGACAGCGTGCTGTAGGCGGCGGAGGCGTCGAGCGTCAGCAGGACGTCCTCCTCGGTGATGTTCATCTTGGCGGCCAGCTCGGCCACGGTCGGTGACCTGCCGAGATCCTGGCTGAGGTCGGCGACGAGCCTGTTGAGCTCCGAGCGGCGCTCTTGGTAGAGGCGGGGCACCCGGATGGCCCAGGTGCGGTCACGGAAGTGACGTTTGACCTCGCCGGTCATCGTGACGACCGCGTAGCCTCTGAAGGCGTGCCCGAGGCTCGGGTCGAAGCCGTTGACGGCCTTCATCAGGCCAACATACGCGGCTTGGAGGAGATCCTCCAATGGTTCGCCCCGATACCGGTATCGTCTGGCGATCTCCATGGCGAGCGGCCGGTGCATCTCGACGATGCGCTCGCGCAGCCGCTCCTTGCTGCTGTCGGGTGTCTCTTCCTTGGCCATCTCGGCCAGGAGCTCTTCTGCTGTCATCTCCTCGAGGACGTATTCCTGCACAGCCATCGCTGCTCCTCATATGGACGCAGGCGGCCTCCACCGAGCAGAAAAGCCCATGCAGAGGCGCGCCTCGCTCTACTCTCGAGACGAAAGCCCGCTGCTGGACTTCGGATCCAGTGTCCCCCGTGTCGTCAGAAGTATTCCTCCCTCGTGTGGTGACAGTAGGGTTGCTGCGTGACAATGCCGGAGAACGGTGACGGGCCCGCGGCCGCCCTGAGCCTGACGTCGTCGGCCGTCGATGGGATCACCGTGATCCGAGTCGACGGCGTGCTCGACGCGACCACGCGCGAGCAGTTCGCCGATTACCTGTCGATGGCGGGTTCCGAGGTGATCCTCGACCTGGCTGGGGTGACGTTCATGGACTCGCGTGCCCTCGGCCTGATCGTGCACCACTGGCAGAAGAGTCTCGCTTCGGGTGCCAGGTTCGCCCTCATCGGAGTGGAATACTCCAAGTCCAAGGTGATGTGGATCACGGGGCTGGCGCAGCGGCTGCCGCTCTACGACACGCTCGACGACGCTCTGGCGGCCATTGGCTGACACCGCGGCCGGACCAGGCCAAGCAAACCGGGCCAAGCAAGCCGGGCCAATCTAGCCAGGTCAAAGCCGCACATTCACGATCGGCGCGACTTTCGCTGGTGCTCGTCCACCAGGAGCCTGGCCAGGTCGGCCACCTTGACCTGGTGGTGCTGGGAGATTCTGCGCAGCTCCTCGAAGGCGGCCTCGGCGGTGCATCCGCTGGTCTGCATGATGATGCCCTTGGCCTGGTCGATGACGGACCGGCCGGCGAGGGCCTCCTGCAGCTGGGCGGCGTCGGTACGCACCTCTTCGAACTCCGACATGTTGGCCATGGCCACGCCGAGCTGCTCGGTCAGCATGTCGGTGAGCGAGTGGGCGCCCTGCGCCGAGAACGCCCCGGGCCGTACGGAGTAGAGGCCGACGACCAGCTCGACGGGCGCCACGTCGATGGGCACGACCAGCGCCGACCGTACGCCGCACCGGGTGGCCATCGCGTCGTAGCGGGGCCAGCGGCTGTCGGTCAGCACGTCCGCCACGGAGGCGCGGGCGCCGCTCTTCCTGGCCTCGATGGACGGGCCCTCGCCGACCTCGCGCTCGCCCTCGACGAGCATGATCAGCTCGCTGTGCGAGCCGGAGACCAGGACCCGGTGGTCCCGCCAGTGCTCGGCGGAAGCCCCGGAACAGCCCGGTACGCCGGCCGCCAGCGCCGTGGTCAGCCCACGCAGCACGCTCTCCGTCGACGTGTCCTCGCCGAGCCGGCCGAGCGTGGCCAGGTCGCGGGCGAGACCGGGGGTGATCATCGCGGTTGATTCCATAGCGATAAGGCTCTACCCGATATAGCAGTCAATATCCCGAGTGGCGTAGCGTCGGAGGATGACCATGCCGGACCTCGAACACGCGCTGGACGCGCTGACCGGGCGCGTCTCGTCGCTGCGTGAGGCGAGGACCGCCTACCCCGCCGACCTGGCGCAAACCCTGGACGCCGCGCTCGCCGAGCTCGACACGGCCGTCGAGTTGCTGGCCGAGGCCCGCGAGCAGCTGCGCAAGGGCGGCAAGCGGGCCGCAGGCAAGAAGGACGGCACGCAGCGGGAGCTGAAGCTGCTGCGCCAGGTGTTCCGCGCGTTCCCGGTGCCGGTGATCGTGCTGGACGGGGGCGGGGTGGTCAGGCGGATCAACCCGGAGACCTCCCGGATGCTCGGCAGCCCCGACGGCTACCTGGTGGGCCGCTCGTTCCCGCTGCTCGTGGACGTGTCGCGGCGGGCGGCGTTCCGGTCGCATCTGACGTCGGTGCTGCAGACCGGGCAGCCGTCGGCGTTCGAGACCCGGCTGGCGCACCAGGGGCGCACCCACACGGTGCAGGTGGCGCTGACGCGGCTGACCATGCCGGGCGAGCCGCAGCAGATGGTGGCGGCCGTGGCGCTGCCGACCGAGGTGCAGCTGCCCGAGCCGGGCGCGCGGCGGCCGGAGCAGTCCGACGGGGCGCTGCTGATCGCGGCGGCCAAGCGGCAGGACCTCCTGGTCAAGATGGGCACGCTGCTGCTGGACGAGCAGGCGTTGCTGCGTCCCGTCGCGATGGCGCGGGCGACGCGGCTGCTGGCGGCCGAGTGGGCGGATTGGGTGATCGCGGACCTGGTGCGCGGCGGGCTGCCGCGCCGCTCGGTGGTGGTGGGGCCGAAGGATCATCCGGTCGGCGAGCTCGTACGCCAGGTCGAGGCGGCCGATCCGGGCGCCAGCCAGGTGGTGCTGCAGGTGCTGGAGCGGGGCTCCGGCGTGGTGCAGGAGATGGTGGACGACGAGACCATGCTGGGCTTCTGCAGCGAGGGCCCGGTGCTGACGGCGATGGGCGCGGGCTCGCTGGTGTGTGTGCCGATCGGGGCCGGCGACGGCGCGCTGACGCTGGTGCGTGCGCACGACAAGCAGCCGTTCACGCTGGCGGACCTGGCCGTGCTGCAGGAGGTGGGGCTGCAGCTCGGGCTGGCCGTCCGCGCGCAGAGCAGCTACCAGAGCCGTTCGCGGGCGGCGGACGCGCTGTCGGCGAGCGTCGCGCCGCGCAACCTGCCCGACGTGCCCGGCTACGAGGCGGCGGCCGTCTACCACCCCGGCTCATCGGTGGGCGCGGAGTTCTACGACGTGTTCCCGGTCTCGAAGGGGTGCGGGTTCGCGCTGGGCGGCGCGGCCGGCAAGGGCGAGGAGGCGGCCTCGGTCAGCGCCATGGTCCGCGGCGGCCTGCGGGTGCTGAGCGTCTGGGAGTCCGATCCCGACCTGGTGATGCGCAAGGTCAACGAGGCCCTGGTCGCGCAGGGCACCGGCATGTTCGTGATGGCGGTGGCGGGGTTCGTACGCGGTCGCGAGATCCGGATGTCGTCGGCCGGCCACCATCCCGCCGTGCTGCTGCAGCCTGACGGCAGTGTGCGGTACGCGGCGGGCGGCGGCGTGCCGCTGGGCATCGCGCCCGAGGCGGAGACCTGCGTGGAGACGCTGACGGTCAGCTCCGGCGAGACGCTGGTGCTGTATTCGGAGGGGCTGATCTCCTCCAGGAACGACCGCGGCGAGCCGTACGGCGAGGAGCGCCTGGCCGACGTGCTCGGCCGGTGCGCGGGCCAGGCGCCGTCCACCGTGGTCAAGGCGGTGGAGTCGGACCGGAACGCGTTCTCCGGCGGCCAGGTCTGGGATGAGATCGTGGTGTTCGCCCTACGAGGTGTCTGATCTGTAGGGGTTTGCGAACCGCGTAAACCTGGGTATCGTCGTAGACGTAGACGAACGTGCCTAAGACGCAGGCACACCTTAAACGCTTTCCACGCTGCTGAGGTGTGCCATGAATATCGCGATCGTCGCATCCGCCGGGGGAAACCAGCGCCACCGCCTCCTCGCTGTCGCACGCGAGCTGGGGCGCGAGCACCACGTCACCATCTACTCCCGCCGTGACAACGCCGAGGGCAAGCCCAAGACGCGGGTGGCTCCGGGAGTCACGCTGGAGCAGCTCGAGGTGGGCCCGCCCAAGGACCTGCCGGCCGACGACGTGTTGCCGTACCTCAACGACCTCGGCGACAGCCTCATGCGTCGGTGGAGCCAGGACCGTCCCGACGTGATCCACGCCCACACCTGGACGTGGGGCCTGGCCGCCGTCGCGGGCGTCAAGGGGCTGTCGGTGCCGGTCACGCAGACGTTCCACACCGTCGACGAGCTGCACAAGGACGTGGAGCGGGCGCTCGGCCGCAGGGCCAACGCGGTCATCGCGGGCTCCGGCGACGAGGAGTCGGCGCTGATCCGGCTCGGCGTGCCGCGCGGCAACATCGCGATCGTCCCCTACGGCGTCGACACCGAACGTTTCCAGCGACGCGGCCCGATGGCCACACGCGGCTCACGCAAGCGGCTGCTGCACGTCGGCCCGCTCACGCCGGAACGTGGCGCCCCCACCATCATCCGGGCGCTGCAGGGGCTCTCCGACGTGGAGCTGGTCATCGCCGGCGGACCCGAGCCGGAGGACCTGGACGACGACAGGGACGTGCGCCGGCTGCGCTCCCTGGCCGAGCAGCTCGGGGTCGACGACCGGGTGACGCTGCTGGGCCAGGTCAAGCGGGCGATGGTGCCGAAGCTGATGCGCAGCGCGGACGCCGTCGTGTCGGTGCCGCGCGAGGCCGTCACCGGGATCGTCGCGCTGGAGGCCATGGCCTGCGGCGTGCCGGTGATCGCCTCGGCCGTCGGCGCGCACCTGGACTCGGTCATCGACGGCGTCACCGGCCTGCTGGTGCCGCCCGACCGGCCCGCGCGTACCGCGCGGCTGGCCCGCGAGCTGCTGTGGGACCCGACCCTGCGGACCGCGCTCGGCTACGCGGGCGCTGACCGGGCGCGCTCGCGTTACTCCTGGGAGCGAGTGAGCCAGGAGCTGGTACGGGTCTACGAGCAGGCCTGCGCCTGACCCTTGCCGCGGAACGGCTCCGGCTCTGCCGGAGCCGTTTCTCGTGGCCGGGGACGAATGGGGTGTTACCCGTGTGAAATCTTTGCTTCTATGGGGCGCATGCTCAGACGCAGTTCGATCACGGCGGCGGCGGCCCTCCTGAGCGTCGCCGCGCTCCCCCAGACCGCGCAGGCACACACGTGGGGCCCGCCCGTCCTCGTGGAGAACTTCAACGGCACCTCGGTCAACACGGGCAAGTGGATGATCTACCACTCCCCCAACGCCGAGCGGAACCCCCGCACCGGCCGGGCGGCCACCGTCTCGAACGGTGTGCTGCGCCTCAAGGGCGGCAGGTACGGCGGCAAGGACCTGTCGGGCGGCGTGGCCACCAGGCACGCGCAGAAGTACGGCCGGTGGGAGGTCAGGTTCCGGGCCGAGGCGGGCGCCGGTTACACGCCGGTGGCGCTGCTGTGGCCGACGACGCAGGGCCAGGGCGGCGGCTACGCCGAGGTCAACTTCGCCGAGATCGTGGACCCGAAGCGGCGCGGCGGCGGCATCTTCGTGCACGGCGGCCAGGGCCGGGCGCAGCGGCAGCTGCGGGCCGATTTCACCCGCTGGCACACGGTGGCCGTGGACTGGCTGCCGGGGCGGCTGACGTTCTGGCTGGACGGCAGGAAGGTGTGGGACTACCGCGGCGCGTACGTGCCGGACGGCGGCCGGATGGGGCTCGCGCTGCAGAACGACGTGGTGTGCGAGCCGCGCTGCCGTGACGCCTCGACGCCGGCCACCGTGTCGATGTACGTCGACTGGGTGAAGGTCTACAAGGCGTCCTGACCGAGCAGCCTGGCGGCCTTGAGCCCCAGGTGCACGGCCAGGCGGTCGTCGCCGTCCGACAGGTCCCTGTGCGTCAGGCGCTCCGCCTTGCCCAGCCGGTAGTAGAGCGTCTGGCGGTGGATGCCGAGCTCGGCGGCCGTCTTCTGGGCGTGGCCGCCGCGGTCGAGGTAGACCTCCACGGTCTGGGCCAGCTCCGCGTCCAGCGCCGAGGTCTCGGCGGCCAGCTCGCGCAGGTCCGGCCGCCCGAGCCGGGCCAGCAGGCGGTGCACGCCCAGGTCCTCCCAGCGGGCGACCGGGGCGTACCGGGGGAAGTGCTCGGCGATGCGCAGCGCCTGGCAGGCCTCGCGCCAGCTCAGCCAGGCGTCGGCCGGGTCGGTCCTGGGCGCGCCGACGCCGGCCGCGGTGCCGTACGCGCTCTGCACGGTCTGCGCCACCTCGCCGGCCAGGTGGGCGGGGGCGAGCAGGGCGACGGGCGATCCGGGGCGGGCCAGAACGCCGCGCGGGAGCGTCCAGAGGGCGGCGAGGCGCTCCTGCGACTCGCGTACGGCGATGGCCGCGACCGGCCCGGGCACCTCGATGGAGGCGCCGGCGCGTTCCTCGGGGTCGGATGAGAACAGCGCGAGCAGTCCCCGCCCGAGGTCGGTGCGGCTCCTGGCCTCCTGGGCGAGCGCGGCGGCGGCCCTGCCCACGAGCGGCGCGGCCAGGCGCAGCCGGTCGTCGGTGAGGACGCCCGAGTCGAGCAGCCACAGATACCCGTAGACGACGTCGCCGTGCCGCAGCGGCCAGCACACCCGGGCCAGGACCTTGAGCGCGGCGTCGCCGGGGATCCTGACCGGGCCTTCCGCCTTGGTGATGCCGTAGCGTTCGAAGTAGTCGCGGACCTCGCCGGTGGCACGCCGGCGCAGGATGGACTCCTGGCGGACCGTGTCGATGTCGCCGTGCTGCGCGCCGTAGGCCAGCAGCCGGAACGAGCGGTCCTCCAGCGTCGCGGACGCGCCCAGCCGGGCGGCGATCTCGTCGACGAGCTCTTGTAGGTCGGCCGAGTTGTGCATTTGTACAACAGCCTGCCACACGCCGCGTTACGCGCGTCGATGGCCCCCTCTGAGCTGCGTTTTTAGACTGGGGGCATGCTCGGTCAACTGCTGCTCGCCGCTTCGGGGAGCGGGCTCGTACGTCGTGCCGTCTCCGGCTTCCCGCTCACCAGGAAAGTGGTGGAGCGGTTCGTCGCGGGCGAGACCGCCGGCGAGGCCCGCGCCGCCGTCGAGCGGCTGCGTGACGCCGGCCTCGCCGTCACCATCGACCACCTCGGCGAGGAGACGCGCGACGCGCGTGCCGCCGAGGCCACCGCGGACGCCTACATCAGGCTGCTGGAGGCGCTGCGTCCGCTGGAGCTGGGCTCCACGGGCGAGGTGTCGGTGAAGTTGTCGGCCGTCGGCCAGCGCCTCGACGAGACGATGGCGCTGGAGCACGCCCGCGAGATCTGCGCCGCCGCCGCGGCGAACGGCTCGCCCGTCACGCTCGACATGGAGGACCACACCACGGTCGACTCCACGCTCGGCATCCTGCGCAAGCTGCGCGACGACTACCCGTCGACGGGCGTGGCGATCCAGGCGTACCTGTTCCGCAGCGAGGAGGACTGCCGCGACCTGGCGGCGGAGGGCTCCAGGGTGCGGCTGGTCAAGGGCGCCTACCGTGAGCCCTCCTCGGTCGCGCACCAGGGGAAGACCGCGGTCGACAAGGCGTACGTGCGATGCCTGCGGATCCTCATGGCGGGGAAGGGTTACCCCATGGTGGCGACGCACGACGATCGCATGATCGCGATCACGGAGCTGCTCGCCGACCGGTACGGGCGGACGATCGGCGACCACGAGTTCCAGATGCTTTATGGAATCCGGACCGACCGGCAGGAGGCTCTCGCCGGGGCCGGTCACACGGTCCGCGTCTACGTCCCGTACGGCGACGACTGGTACGGCTACTTCATGCGCCGTCTCGCGGAGCGCCCCGCCAACGTCGCCTTCTTCCTTCGTGCCCTTGGGGGTAAGTAATGGATGCCATCAGCAACGTCCCCGTTCCCGCCAACGAGCGGATCTACGGCTACGCGCCGGGCAGCGCCGAGCGCACCGCGCTGGAGGACCGCGTCAAGGAGCTGGCCGGGGCGTCGGTCGACCTGACCATGACGATCGGCGGCGAGCAGCGGCTCGGCGGCGGCGCGCCCATCGACGTGGTGCAGCCGCACAACCATGCCTCCGTCCTGGGCCGTACCAACGACGCTACGGCCCAGGACGTGCGGGACGCCATCTCCACGGCGCTCCAGGCGGCGCCCGCGTGGCGGGCGCTGTCGTTCGACGAGCGGGCGGCGATCTTCCTCAAGGCCGCGGACCTGCTGGCCGGGCCGTGGCGGGCGACGCTGAACGCGGCCACCATGCTGGGCCAGTCGAAGTCGGTGCAGCAGGCGGAGATCGACTCGGCCTGTGAGCTGATCGACTTCCTGCGCTTCAACGTGGCCTATGCCCGGCAGCTCTACGCCGACCAGCCGATCTCGTCGCCCGGCGTGTGGAACAGGATGGAGTACCGGCCGCTCGAGGGGTTCGTGCTCGCGATCACGCCGTTCAACTTCACCGCCATCGCCGGAAATTTGCCGACATCTGCTGCTTTGATGGGGAACGTCGTCGTCTGGAAGCCGTCGCCGACCCAGCAGTTCGCCGCGCACTTCACGATGCGACTGCTGGAGGCGGCCGGCCTGCCGCCCGGCGTGATCAACATGGTCACCGGCAACGGGCAGGCCGTCTCCGAGGTCGCGCTGACGCACCCCGCGCTGGCCGGCATCCACTTCACCGGCTCGACCGCCACGTTCCAGCACCTGTGGAGCACGATCGGCACGAACATCGCCTCCTACCACGGCTACCCGCGCCTCGTGGGCGAGACCGGCGGCAAGGACTTCGTGGTGGCCCACCCGTCCGCCGACCCGGGTGTGCTCGCGACGGCGCTGGTCAGGGGCGCGTTCGAGTACCAGGGGCAGAAGTGCTCGGCGGCCTCGCGGGCGTACGTGCCGCGCTCGGTCTGGAGCCGGATGCGCGACGACTTCGTCGCCGCCACCGAGTCGCTGACCGTGGGCGACGTCTCCGGTGACCTGTCGACGTTCATGGGCGCGGTCATCGACGGCCGGGCGTTCGCCAAGCACAAGGCGGCCATCGACCGGGCGCGGGCGGCCTCGAACATCGACGTGCTCACCGGCTCGTACGACGACAGTGTCGGCTATTTCGTGAAGCCGACCATCCTGGAGTGTGCCGACCCCGCGGACGAGATCTTCGTCAAGGAGTACTTCGGCCCGATCCTCGGCGTGCACGTCTACGAGGACCGCGACTTCGACCAGGTGCTCGACCAGATGGAGGGCATCGCCCCGTACGCGCTCACCGGGTCGATCATCGCGCAGGACCGCTACGCCATCGCCGCGGCCTCGGACCGGCTGCGCTTCGCGGCGGGCAACTTCTACGTCAACGACAAGCCGACGGGGGCGGTCGTGGGGCAGCAGCCGTTCGGCGGCGCCCGCGCTTCGGGCACCAACGACAAGGCGGGCTCGATCTTCAACCTGATCCGGTGGGTGAACGCCCGCACGATCAAGGAGACGTTCGTCCCGCCCACCGACCACCGTTACCCGCACATGGGCTGATTTCTCAGCCCTGCCAAGCCCGAGAGCCCCTGGGTCCTGCCCCCGGGGGCTCTCGGCGTATCGGCCTAAGCTCGCCGCGGCGTTCGCCTTCATCGAGGCGGCGACCGGCTTGGGACTCCAGAGCGACTGCGTGGATGTGGAGGACGCTCCCGTCATCATCCTCGGCAACGCCTGAACCACGCGCTTAGGGCGTAATGTGCAATATCTGTGTCGTTGACGCCATGTCCGTCCGGCAACCAGCATGAGGGCATGCACCGGCGGGTCCTGATCGTCGTCTTCCCCGGTTTCCAGCTGCTGGACATGGCTGGTCCTGCCGACGTGTTCGCGACGGCGGACCTGATCATGCCCGAGGGCGGATACCGGCTCGAGGTGGCGGCTCCGCGCGCGGGCGCCGTGCCGGCCGGGAACGGCGTCGTCGTCATGGCGGCAGCGCTCGGCGAGGTCGAGGGCCCGATCGACACGCTGCTCGTGGCGGGCGGCATGACCATGCCGGCGCAGGTGAAGGACGAGGCGCTGGTCCGGGACATCGCCAGGCTGGCGGGCACGGCGCGGCGCACGGCCTCGGTGTGCAACGGCGCGTTCCTTCTGGCCGAGGCCGGGCTGCTGGACCATCGGCGGGCCACCACGCACTGGCTGGCCGCGCATGACCTGCAGTCCCGGTACGCGTGCGTCGATGTGGATCCCGATCCCCTCTACATCGAGGACGGCGACGTGTGGACCTCGGCGGGCGTGCTGTCCGGCGTGGATCTCGCGCTGGCGTTCGTGGCCAGGGACCACGGCCACGCGCTGGCCCGCGACGTCGCCCGGGGGCTCGTGGTGTACCTGCACCGTCCCGGCGGGCAGAGCCAGTTCAGCATGCCGATGCGGACGCTGACGCCGCGCAGCGAGCCGCTGAGGGAGCTGCTGTCGTACATCGACGCCCATCCGGACACGGACCTCAGCGTGCCCGCGCTCGCGCGGCGGGCGAGGATGAGCGAGCGCCACTTCTCCCGCGTCTTCACGCGGCAGACGGGCCTGTCCCCCGGCCGGTACGTCGAACGCAGCCGCGCCGACGCCGCCAGGCGGCTCTTGGAGGTCACCGACCATCCGCTGGACACGGTGGCCAGGGAGTCGGGGCTCGGCACAGCAGAGACGCTCTACCGCGTCTTCCGCCGCCACTGGCGGATCTCACCCGGCGATCATCGCCGGCGCTTCCAATCCAAGGAGAAGTGAGTGCCATGCATGTGGCCATCCCGCTCTACTCTCGTTACACCGCGCTGGACGCGGTCGGGCCGTACACGGTGCTGGCCTTCGCCCCGGGCTGCACGGTCACGTTCGTCGCGGCCGAGCGCGGGCCGGTGACCGACGACCAGGGCACGCTCACGCTGACCGCCACGGCCTCGTACGCGGATCTCCCCGATCCCGACGTGATCGTCGTACCCGGCGGGCTCGGCACCCTGGACGCCCTGTCCGACGAGGCCCTGGTGGGCTGGATCCGGCAGGCTCACCAGCGCAGCCGGTGGACGACCTCCGTGTGCACGGGGTCGCTCCTGCTCGGCGCGGCCGGCCTGCTAGGCGGCCTCAAGGCGACCACCCATTGGGCCGTCATGGACCTGCTCCGGCGCTACGACGCGGAGCCGGTGAGCGAGCGCGTGGTCACCCAGGGCAAGATCGTGACCGCGGCCGGGGTGTCGTCGGGCATCGACATGGCCCTGACGTTGCTGGCGCAGCTGAGCGATGTGGAGACGGCGCAGGCGGTGCAGCTCACGATCGAGTACGACCCGCAACCGCCGTTCGACACCGGCTCACCGCACAAGGCGACGGAGAAGATCACCGAGCGGGCGCTCGGGCTGCTGGCGGGATAGCCGAGCGAGCGCCCTCATCCCCCGGCAACCGCGGCATGGCCGGGTCGTCAGGGCGGGACCCAGGGCATTCCTGGGATGCCCTGACCCGTCCGGCCCTCAGCCGCGCTCCTCGGCGATCGCCCCCAGCGGCAGCACATCGAAATGGATGACCACATGGCCGGTGGACCGGTCCCGGGTCTGCGGTGCTTCGCGTTGCCGGCGATCCGACACCGTGCGGTATCTCTCCAGCACCTCGAACACCTCATCCCTCAGCTCGGCCGTCTCCGCCGCCGTCAGCCGCAACGACCGCCGCCCGTAGCCGCCGGCCCGCACCCACTCCTCCGGCGCCCGCGACTCCTCCTCGCGCCACCTGGCCAGCTCCGCGCCACGCTGTCGCACCATCTCGTCGAGCAGGAGCTCCAGGGCGCCGGCCGCCTCGGGATCGGGCGGGGTCTCGCCGTAGGTGAAGCCGCCCGGCACGATGCGCCAGTACTTCTCCTTCCCCCGCCCCATCTCGGGCACGACCTCGATCATGCCGTGCCTGGCGAGCTCCCTCAGGTGGTAGCTGGTCGCCCCGGTGTTCTGCCCGAGCAGACCGGCCAGCCCGGTCGCCGTGGACGGCCCGCGCTCGTCCAGCAGCTCGTAGATCCGCAGTCGTAGAGGGTGGGCGAATGACTTCAGCGCGTTCGCGTCCAGCGCATGGGCGGAGAAGCTCTTGCGTTCCATCGCAGGCGAGCCTATCTCTTGCAAAGAAATCCGTGCACACTTTCCCTTGTAAGTTTCCACCTTTAAGGGAGTCGAGCCGCGCCGTCCTGGGGCCTCGTTCGCCTTCCGCTGACGCTGCTGAGCCAGGCCACCGACGTGACGACGGCGCCGTCACGTGCGGGATCACCATTGATCGTGCTGGACGTGTATCGTCGTGAACCATGTTTCGCCCCCTGCACGCCGGCGAGCCGACCCGGCTGGGTGACTACCGAATAGTGGCGGGCCTCGGTGAGGGCGGGCAGGGCGTGGTCTACCTGGCCGAGGACGCCTCGGGCGCGCGGGTGGCGGTCAAGGTGCTGCACGCCAGGCTGGCGGGGAGCAGCGAGGCGCGCGAGCGTTTCTTACGCGAGGTGGACGCGGCCATGCGGGTGGCGGCGTTCTGCACGGCCCGCGTGCTGGACGTGGCGGTCGACGGCGACAGGCCCTACATCGTGTCGGAGTTCGTCGACGGCTTGTCGCTGGAGAGCTCCGTCCGGGAGCACGGGCCCAGGTCCGGCGGCGCGCTCGACCGCATCGCGGTCAGCACGGCGACCGCGCTGGCGGCGATCCACCGGGCTGGGATCGTCCACCGTGACTTCAAGCCGTCCAACGTGCTGCTGGGCTCCGACGGCCCCCGGGTGATCGACTTCGGCATCGCGCGCGCGATCGACCTCACCGCCACCGGCGGGTCGGTGGGCACCCCGGCGTACATGGCTCCCGAGCTGATCCACGGCGAGCCGGCACAGCCCGCGTCCGACGTGTTCAGCTGGGCGGTGACCGTGGGCTTTGCCGCGACCGGGCGCCCGCCTTTCGGCCGGGACACGCTGCCCGCGGTGATGTACCGCATCCTCAACGCCCAGCCGCATCTGGACGGCGTTTCCGAGCCCCTGCGCACCCTTCTCGCCCGCTGCCTGGCCAAGGCGCCGCAGGAACGTCCCACGGCAGCCGAGATCCTCCACCTCCTCCTCGGCCACGGCCACGCGTTGACCAAGCCCGTCGGCGGTGACCCGGCCGCTCACCCGGCCGGAGTTCCCCCAGCGGGGGCTCCTCAGACCGGAGTGACGCCCGTTTGGGCGGCGCCTGCTGCCGTCATGCCGCCGGCCGGGCCGACCTCCGCCTGGCCCGCAGGGACACCCACTCCCGTTCCGCCCGCCGGCCTCACCACAGACCCGCGCCGCCGCAAGCGGTCCAGGCTCCTGGTGGCGGGTTCGGCCGCGGCCGTGGCGGTGCTGGTGAGCGTCATCGTGGTGGCTCTGCAAGGGCGAGGGAGCGACTCCACGGCGACATCCACGCCTTCGGCGAAGACGGGCACATCATCGGTGACGCCCACGCCTTCGGCGAAGACGGGCATACCGTCGGCGACGGCCGGCGTCGCCGCCCGGCCGTACGGCAAGCCGGTGGCGAAGGCCGCCCTCGGCGGCGAGGTGAACAGCCTGGCTGTGAGCACCTACAGCGGACAGCGCGCGGTGCTGGCCGGCAGCACCAAGGGCGTGGCCAAGGCGTGGACGTTGGATACGCGCCCCAGCGAGCTGGCCGAGCTGAAGAACTCCGGCGGCGAGGAGACGGACGCCGCCATCGACGTGGGCGAGGTGGACGGGCAGGCGGTCGTGTTCCAGCGACTGCAGAACGGTGGGGTCATCGTCTCCGGCGTGGAGAGCGTCGAGCCGCTCGGCCCCACCTATAGAGGCCACCAGAAGATCGTCTACACGATCGCCTCCGCGCAGGTGTCGGGCAAGACGGTCCTGGTCAGCGGTGACGAGGCCGGCAAGGTCCATGTGTGGGACCCGAAGACGGGCAAGGACTCCGGGCCCCAGCCGAAGGCGGCGGGCGACGATCCGGTGTTCGGCGTCGCGACCGGCACGATGGACGGGCACCCGTTCGCGGTGACCGGGTCGGCCGACGACACCGCGCAGGTGTGGAACCTGGAGACCGGCGCCGTGGCGGCCACCTTCCGCGGTCACACCGGTGACGTCTTCACCGTGGCGACCGGGGTGATGGACGGCGCGCCCCTGGGGATCAGCGGCGGCTCCGACCACAAGGTCCGCGTCTGGGACCTGCGCAACGGCCGGGAGCTGACCTCGTTCTCCGGCCACACCGCCGAGGTCGCCTGCCTGGCGGTGGGCCGGGTCAAGGGCCGCGCGGTCGTCGCCTCCGGCGGGTTCGACGGGACCATCCGCGTCTGGGACCTGCGCAGCGGCAAGCAGCTCGGCGACCCGCTGAAGTCTCCCGGCGGGCGCGTCTACTCGGTGGCGATCGCCGAGGACGACGGGGAGTCCTGGCTGGCGGCGGGCGACGTCAAGGGCAACGTCACCGGATGGAGTCTCGGCCCGGCCTCCCCTTAGAGCAGCCGGGCCGCGAGCGTGCCCCAGCCATGCTCCAGCCGGATCACGAGCCGGGCGGCCGCCGTCCGAGCCCGCTCGCCCGCATCCACTCCTCGGGTGCCCTCGCCTCCTCCGCTCGCCTCCTCCGCGCGCCACCGGGCCGGCTCCTCGCCGCGCGGCGCGCACCAGGTCGTCGAGCGGAACTCCAGCGCGCTGCCGACCATGCCGTGCCTGGCTCTTGCGCTCCATCACGTGCAAGCCTATCTTTGCAAAGAAAACCATGCACACTTTTCCTTGCAAGCTTCTATCCAAGGGAGTTGAGCCGTGCCGGCTCTGGGGCGCTCCTTCGCCTTCCTCTGGTCGTCCACCGCGCTGTCGAACCTCGCGGACGGCGTGCTGAAGATCGGCGCGCCCCTGCTGGCCGTGTCGATGACCCGCTCCCCTGTCCTGGTCTCCCTCGTGGGAGCGGCCGCCACGGCGCCGTGGCTGCTGCTGGCGCTGCACGCGGGCGCGGTCGCCGACCGGGCCGACCGCCGCCGCGTCATGGTGGTGGCCAACGCCGCGCGCGCCGCGATCCTCACCGCCGTCGCGCTCCTGGCGGCGCTCGGGCTGCTCGATCTATGGGTGCTGCTCGCGGCCGTGCTGGCGGCCGGGGTGACCGAGGTCTTCGCCGACCTCTCCGCGCAGTCGATCCTCCCCATGACGGTGCCCGACGACCGCATCACGAAGGCGAACGGCCGCGTCTCCAGCGCCCAGATGATCGGCAACGACTTCCTCGGCGCCCCCGCTGCCGGGCTCCTGGTCGGCATCCTCCCCGCCGCCGTCTTCGGCGCCCCGGCGCTGCTGTACGCCGCCGCAGGACTGCTGCTGCTGGGCATGCGCGGCACTTACCGGTTGGCCGTTCCCGGCTCGGCCCACCGTCCGCTGCGCCGCGACATCGGCGAGGCGCTGCGTCACCTCTGGTCCCACCGGGTGCTGCGGAGCCTGGCGATCACGGCGGGCCTGCTCAACCTCGCCAACTCCGCCTACTTCGCCGTCTTCGTGTTGTGGGCGGTGGGCGACGGCTCGATGATCGGGCTGGAGCCGGGCGAGTACGGCCTGATGACCACGGCCTTCGCCGTCGGCGCGGTGTTCGGGTCCCTGCTGTCCGGGAGCGTCGCGGGCGCCTTCGGAGACTTCCGCACGGTGGTGGGCGCGTGGCTGGTCAGCAGCCTCCTGCTCCTGGCGCCCCTGATCGTGCCCTCCCCCTGGACGCTCTACCCGACCGCCGTCCTGTGGGGGCTGGTGGGGGCGGGGGGCAACGTGCTGGTGATCTCGATCAGGCAGCGGCTGATCCCGGCTGAGTTGCTCGGGAGGGTCAATTCGGCATACCGCCTCGTCGGGATGGGCGGGATGCCGCTGGGAGCGGCGCTCGGGGGCGTCGTGGCCGAGTTCGCGGGGATTGCGGCCGTCCTGGCGGGCGCGACAGGAGTATGTTTGGTCGGCGTCGGACTGGTGTGGCGCGCGTTGTCGGGACGAATTTCTAGGCCTGTGACCAGCGCGCCCACACTTTCCGACATATCCGGATCACGTTAGTCACCCTAGACACTGTGCTGAAGTGACATGATTATCCCCGAGCATGAGGGGATGGTATGCGGAAGATCGGCGGACGGTACCTCCTGAACGAGGAGGCCGGTCGTGGGGGTATGGGAGTCGTCTGGCGTGCGTTCGATCAGCTCCTCCACCGTACGGTGGCACTTAAGGAGCTGACCTTGGCCGGTGAGGTCGAGATGGTGCGCCGCCGGGTGCTGCGTGAGGCCAGGATGGCAGCCGGCCTGACGCACCCCAACATCGTCACGGTGCACGACCTGATCGAAGAGGGCGGCAAGCTCTGGATCGTGATGGAATACCTCGACGGGCTGTCCTTGCACCAGTTGCTCTCCCAGGTCGGCACATTGCCGGCGCAGTCGGTGGCCGCGATCGGGCAACATCTGCTCGCCGCGCTGCGTACCGCCCACCAGGCCGGCGTGCTGCATCGTGACGTCAAGCCCGCCAACGTCATGCTGACGGGCGACCGGGTGGTGCTGACCGACTTCGGCATCGCCACGGCCGAGGGCGACATCCGCATGACGACGTCGCGGCGGCTGCGCGGCACGCCTGCCTTCATGGCGCCCGAGCGGCTCCACGGCGGGCCCGCCAGCAAGGAGGCCGACATGTGGTCCTTCGGCGCCACGCTCTACAGCGCCGTGGAAGGCCAGCCCCCCTACCCTGGGCAGGACGCGGCCACGGTGCTCGGCATGGCCAGGAGCGGCCCCTACCCGCCGCCCCGCCGGGCCGGGGTGATGCGGCCGCTGATCGAAGGTCTGCTCCACCACGACCCGGTGCGGCGCTTCACGCCGGAGCAGACGGCGGGCTTATTGGCCGGCATGCGCGCCAGCAGCTTCCAGGCCGCCATCTGACCCACCCGCGGGCTTCCCGTCAGGGGCCCCAGGCCACCGGACTCCGTCACACGCCCGTGCCGCGGTCCCCACCCGCAGCACCGCCGGCCTCCCACCTGCGGCCGCTCCCGAACCCGCCGACGCACGGGCCGGGACCGGGGTTACGCCTTCTTGGCTCTGGCCTCGGCCTCGGCGGCGTCCATGGCCGCCGCCTCTTCTGGGGTCGGGGCGGTGCCGCCCAGGTGGGCGGGCTGCCACCACACCCCCGGCGGAATCTCCGGATAGGTGCGCTGCGCCCGGTCCACCAGCTCCGACATGCGGGCGTGCAGGTCGGTGGTGTGCTGGTTCACGTCCTCGCCCCGCTTCGGGTGCATCGGCTCCCCCACCAGGATGGTGAGGGGCACGTGCCGCTGCAGCAGCTTGCGCGGCCGGCCCTTGGTCCAGAGCCGGTGGCTGCCCCACAGCGCCACCGGGATGATCGGCGTATTGGTGGCCTGGGCCATCCGGATGGCGCCGTTCTTGATCTCCTTGACGGTGAACGACCGGCTGATCGTGGCCTCGGCGAAGACGCCCACCACCTCACCGGCCTTCAACATCCGCAGCGCCGTCGCGTACGACCCCGCGCCCGCCCCCCGATCGACGGGAATGTGGTGCATGCCGCGCATCAGCGGCCCCGAGATGCGGTGCTCGAACACGTCCTGCTTGGCCATGAACCGCACCAGCCGCTTCGCCGGCAACGCGGCGAAGCCGGCGAAGATGAAGTCGAGGTAGCTGATGTGATTGCTCACCAGCACGGCTCCCCCTGACTGCGGGACGTGCTCGGTTCCCTCCAGGTGGAAACGGATGTCGAGCGCGCGGAACAGGGTCCGCGCGGCGGCGATAACCGGCGGGTACACGATCTCAGCCATGACCAGAAGGTAGCAGTCTCTTCAAGCCGCTCTGACGGTGGTGGGGAGACGGACCATGCCCCGCACGTTGCCGTGCGCGGTGCGCTTGATGCCTTCCTCGTGAACCTCGTAGCCGGGCGAGACGGCTTTCGTCAGCTCTTCCAGCGTCACCCGCGCCTCCAACCGCGCCAGCGGGCCGCCGAGGCAGTAGTGGCGGCCGGCGCCGAAGCTGATGGCCCGGGAGGTGTCGCGGGTCAGGTCGTAGACGTCGGCGTCGGGGAAGACCGACTCGTCCCGGTTCGCGGCGCCGATGAGGATCCAGATCTTGGCGTCCTTGGGGACGAGCGTGCCGTGCAGCTCGGTGGGCTCGGTGAGGCGACGCGCCAGCCCGTGCGCCGGGGTGTCGTACCGCAACGACTCCTCGACCCACGGCGTGATAGCCCCTCCGAAGGCGGCGGCGCGCTGGTCCGGGTTGCGCCACGCCCAGTACCAGGCGGCGCTGAGCAGGTGCGTCGTGGTCTCCGAGCCGGCTCCGATCAGCAGGAAGACGAACGCGGAGATCTCCTCGTCGGTCAGCCCGCCGTCGGACACCAGCGCCGAGACGAGGTCGTCGCGAGGCGTGCTCTTGCGGTCGGCGATGATCGAGGCGTAGTAGTCGCCGAGCGACATGATGCTCTTGAGCCCAGCGTCGGCCATCTGGCCCTGCGGGTCGTACCTGACGAGGAGGTCGGAGTTGCGGCGGACCTCGGCCCGGTCGGACGGCGGCACGCCCATCAGCTCGGAGATCACGTCGAGCGGCAGCTTGGCGGACAGGTCACGGGCGAAGTCGAACGTGCCCCGCTCGACGCCCTCCCGGATGTAGCCTCGCGCGATCTCCCGGATCATGGGTTCGAGCGCGGCGACCCGGCGCGGCGTGAACGCGCGCGACACGATCGACCGCATCCGGGTGTGCTCGGGCGGGTCCATGGCCACGAACGACAGGAACGTCCGCGCATGCGGTCCCCACGCGCCGCGATCGAGCATGGGGCCGTGGTCGCTGGAGTAGCGGGCACTGTCGGTCAACGCCGCCGAGACGTCGGCATGCCGGGACAGCGCCCAGAAGTCGAGGTCCGGATGGTGATAGATCGGCGCTTCCTGGCGTAGCCGCGCGTAGACGGGGTACGGGTCGTCGTTGATCGACGGATCGTAAGGGGTGTAGACGACATCCACTCCGCCCACGCTACGACGCTTGCGCGTTCGTGAGAACGGGCAGATGTTTTGACCATGAAGAAGCTCATCAACACGGCCGACTCCGTCGTTGAAGACGCGCTGAACGGCATGGCCGCGGCCCACCCCTCGCTGCGGATCCGCGACCAGGTGGTCTACCGGGCCGAGGGCCCGCGCCCCGGCAAGGTCGGTCTGGTCTCGGGCGGCGGCTCGGGGCACGAGCCGCTGCATGCCGGTTTCGTCGGATACGGCATGCTCGACGCGGCCTGCCCCGGCGAGATCTTCACCTCGCCGGTGCCCGATCAGATCATCGACGCGACGAAGGCGGTGGACGGCGGCGCGGGCGTCCTGCACATCGTCAAGAACTACACCGGCGACGTGCTCAACTTCGAGATGGCCGCCGAGCTCGTCGAGGACGTCGAGGTGGCGAGCGTGCTGGTCGACGACGACGTGGCCGTACAGGACTCGCTCTACACGGCGGGCCGCCGCGGCACCGGCGCGACGCTGTTCGTGGAGAAGATCGCGGGCGCGCTGGCAGAGGAGGGCGCGCCCCTGGGCGAGGTGGCCAGGGTGGCGGGCGAGGTGGACGAGCGCAGCCGGTCGTTCGGGATCGCGCTGACCTCGTGTACGACGCCGCACGCCGGCAAGCCGACGTTCGACCTGCCGGAGACCGACGTGGAGCTGGGCATCGGCATCCACGGCGAGCCCGGGCGCAGGCGGGCGCCGATGGTCTCGGCCCGTGAGCTGGCCGGGATCGCGATGGAGGCGATCCACGGCGACATGCCGCTCCACGGTGATCTGCTGGTCATGGTGAACGGCATGGGCGGGACGCCGCTCATGGAGTTGTACGTGGTGTTCGCGGAGGTGGCGGCGTTCGTCAAGGGCAAGGGGGCGCGGGTCTCGCGCTCGCTGGTCGGCAACTACGTGACGAGCCTGGACATGCAGGGCTTCTCCGTGACGATCTGTCTGCTGGACGACGCGCTGACGCGCCTGTGGGACGCGCCGGTCGAGACGCCGGGGCTGCGCTGGGGGCGTTGATGGACACCATGGACACGCTGGACACCGCCTGCTTCGTGGCGTGGTTCGAGGAGGCGGCCAGGCTGGTGCGCCGGGATCGTGACCGGCTGACGGAGCTGGACGCCGCGATCGGCGACGCCGACCACGGCACGAACCTCGACCGCGGGCTCACCGAGGTGATCAAGGCACTGGCCGAGTCGCCGCCGGACACGCCGGTGCAGGTGCTGACGTCGGCCGGCGCGACGCTGATCCGGCGCGTGGGCGGGGCTTCGGGGCCGCTGTACGGGTCGGTGTTCCGGCAGATGGGCAAGGCGTTGCGGGCGCCGGTGACGCTGGCGGGCTTCTCAGCGGCGTTCGAGGAGGGGGTCGTGGCGCTGGAGCGGCTGGGCAAGGCGGCTCTGGGTGACAAGACCATGGTGGACGCGCTGGCGCCCGCCTCTCGTGCGCTGGCGTTGGCCGTACGGGATGGGGTGGGGGTTCGGGAGGCGTTCGAGCAGGCGGCGCGGGCGGCGGCGGAGGGCGCTCAGGCGACGATCCCCCTGCAGGCCCGCAAAGGCCGGGCCAGTTATCTGGGTGAGCGCAGCATCGGGCATGAGGACCCGGGCGCGGCCTCGGCGGCGTTGTTCATGGCGGCCTTGGCCACCGTGGCGGTGTGATGGCCGATCCCGGCACGGGCCCGGAACGATCGCCCCGCCGCGGGCGCCTCGGCGGGAGGGCGTATCCGCGTGCCGCCGGGGGCCGGGTGACGGCCATGCGACAGTTCCGTGTGCTGACGGAGGCCGGGTGATGGCCATGCGACAGTTTCGCGTGCTGACGGAGGCCGGGTGATGGTGGGCCTGGTGCTGGTGTCGCACAGCGCGGGGCTGGCCACGGAGGCGGTGGCGCTGGTCCTGGGGATCGCCGGCAGGGACCCGCCGGTGGCGGCGGCCGGCGGGACGGACGACGGCAGGCTGGGCACGAGCCTGGATCTCATCGAGGCCGCGGTGCGGGCGGTCGATCAGGGCGACGGGGTGGTCCTGGTGCCCGATCTCGGCAGCTCGGTGCTGACCTGCCGCCTGGTGGAGGAGCCGGGCCGGGTCGTGGTGGCGGACGTGCCGTTCGTGGAGGGGGCGATCGCGGCGGCGGTGACCGCGGGCACCGGCGCTTCGCTGGCCGACGTGCTGGCCGCCGCCGAGGAGGCCCGCGCCTTCCGCAAACTCTAGGGAACGCGCTCAGCCGGGCTCCGGCGCCCGTGGATCAGTGACCCTTGAACGCCTCCTCCAGCCACCACGAGCCGCGGTCCCTCGTGACCTTGGCGTGGACCAGCAGCGGGCGGTCGCGGCCGCCCTTGAGCCAGTCGGCCACGCCGGCCAGGTCGGCCGGTGTCGTGACGGTCACGGCGGCGAAGCCGTGGCCTCGGGCGATGGCGGCGAGGTCGGCGGGCGGGAACGTGACCGTGTCCAGCGGATGGCCGTGCGGGCTGAAGTGGTGTACTTCGGCCCCATACGCCTCGTCGTCGTAGACCACGATCACCATCGGCAGGCCCAGGCGGACGACCGTCTCCAGCTCGGCGGCGCTCATGAGTGCGCCGCCGTCGCCGAGCGCGGCCACCGGCAGACGGTCCGGCTGGGCCAGGGCGGCGCCGATCGCCGTCGCCAGGCCCAGTCCGATCGACTGGAACGCCTGCGTAAAGCAGAACCCGTTCTCATCCGGGACGTCGAGGAACATCGACGGGTATCCCATGAAATTTCCGGAATCGATGGAGAGGATGCGCTCGCTCGGCAGGAGGTCGTCCAGACCGATGGTGAGCGTCCTCGGATCGATCCGGCCGCCGCCGCTCTCGTCCTCGTACGGCACGTCCCGCCAACGGCCCTCGGCCTGGACGCGGCGCGCGATCTCGGGCGAGCGGTAACCCCGGGCGTCGGGCGGCTCGGCCGCTCGACTGCCGGGCGCCCCGGTCCCGGCCCCGGTCCCGGCGGCGGGCGTGGCCGCGCCGGCCGCGGGCGTGGCCGGCCCGGCGGCGGGCGTGGCCGGCCCGGCGGCGGGACTGGTGAGATGCTCGGCCAGGGCGGTGGCGACGGCCGCCACGTCGCCGACGACGCCCAGGTCCACGGGCACGTGTGCGCCGAGCGCCGACCGGTCGAGATCGACCTGGGCCACCTTCCCTTCCGACGGGACGAGGGAACCGTGGCGGGTGGTCCACATGTTGAGCGCGCACCCCCACCCCACGACCAGGTCCGCTCCTTGGATCAGCTCGGCGGCCAGCGGCGTCGCGAAGCCGCCACTCACGTCCAGGTCCCACGGGCTGCCGCGGAACAGCCCCTTGGCCACGGCCGAGGTGGCGAGCAGGGCGCCCACCAGGTCGGCCAGGGTCTCCAGCTCCCGGCGAGCGTGCCTGGCGCCGCGCCCGGCGATGAACACCGGCCGCCGGGACCGGCCGAGCAGGCGTGCCAGCTCCGCCACCGAACCGCCGCTCGCGTCGACCACACCGGGCTCGCTGCCGCTCACCGGCGAAGGCGTCCCAGGGGCCGGGTCGCAGGGCCGGGCTTGGACGTCGAGCGGGAGGTTCAGCAGGACCGTGCGCCGTTCCTCCACGGCCACCCGGTACGCCTCCACCGCGACCACGAGCGCGTCCTGGTCGATGTGGAAGTTGGAGCGGCGATCGGTGGCCTCGCCGGCGAGAACGATCAGCGGGGTGCGGCTCTTGGCGGCCTCGGCGATGCCGGTCAGGGCGTTGGTGAGGCCGGGCCCTTGGTGCACCGACACGATGCCGACGCGGCCGCTCATCCGGGCGTACGCGTCGGCCATCGTGGCGGCCCCGCCCTCGTGCCGGGCCGCGACGAAGCGCGCGCCGGCGGCGACGAGGGCGTTCGTGACGTGGAAATTGCCGCTGCCGACCACGCCGAAGACGGTGCCTGCGCCGCAGGCGGCCAGGGCGCGGCCCACGGCTTCGGCGACGATCAACGTTCCACCAGGGCGAGCACGCGGACGGGGCTGCCCGAGCCGCCCACGATGGGCAGGGGTGGCGCGACCACGACGGCGCCGGTCGCGGGCAGGCGGTCGAGGTTGCGCAGCTGGGTCAGGCCGTATTTGCCGGCGCCGAGCAGGAACGAGTGGCAGGGGAAGGCGGGGTCGAAGGAGTGGGCGGTGCCGGCGTCGGTGCCGACGGTCTCGACGCCGAGCCCGATGATCGGCGTGCCGGACGCGAGCCAGGAGGCGCATTCGACGGAGACGCCGGGCGTGTGCGGGCCGGTCTCGTTGGCGTTCAGGAAGGCGGCCTGGTCGGCGGCGCGGGTGTCCCAGCCTGTTCGGTAGAGCAGCCAGCCGCCCTCGGGCAGCGGTCCGTTGGCGCGCTCCCACTCCTTGACGTGGTCGATCTGGAGGAGGAAGTCGGGGTCCTTGGACGCCTCGGCGGAGAAGTCGAGAACGACGGCGGGCGCGATCAGCTTGCCGGCCGGCACCTGGGAGACGTCCTGGCCGTCGCGGGCGGTGATCCAATGGATGGGGGCGTCGAAGTGGGTGCCGGCGTGCTCGCCCGTGTGGATGTCGTTCCAGTACCAGGCGGGGCCGCGGTCGTCGTACCGGCTGATCTCCTCCAGCCGGAACGGGATCGTGTTGCCGAACGGCTCGGGCAACTGGAGGATCGGCGTCTCGGACGACAGCGGCGCCGTCAGGTCGATCACCTCGATCGCACCGCTACGCACATGGTCCACGAAGCTCTGCAACACCGACATGGCATCCTCCTTGATGGGCTGTGCGCATCCTCCTATGCCACGTTCAGCCCTTCAAGCGCCATGCCGTGCCGGGCGCGCCCTCCGGAAGGATCACGCGCGGGCCCACTCAGCGCAGCCGCCGGTCTGGAACGCCTTGTCGGTGGGCTCGATGGTGACGGTGGCTGGACCGGTCGGCATGTCGGAGGTGATGACGTCGGCCGGGTTGGCGGACGTGCTCTTCATCCGGGCCCAGAAGCACATGGAGAAACCCGTGGTCGGCCCGGCCGTGCGGTAGGTGCCCGCCTGGATGTCCCTGCCGACCACGAGCGTACGCAACGAGGCGGGGTTGATCGCCGGAGCGGTGGTCCCCCCGCCGGGCGGCGCATTCTGGGTAGCGCCGGGCTGGGTAGCGCCGGGCTGGGTCGCACCGGGCTGCGTGGCACCGGGCTGCGTGGCACCGGGCTGGGTCGGTGCGCTCTGCTGGGGCGCGCTCGACGGCGGCGCGTTCTCGGTCGGTCCCGTGGTCGGCTGGTCGGCGGGCGGGGCGGTGTCCTTCGCCGTGATCGTGATCGTGGGCGTGGCCCCTTCCGGTACCGTCCCCGCGCCGAACCCCACGAAGACCCCCAGGAGGAAGCCCAGGAGCGCGGCGAGCCCGGAAACGAGCAGAATGATCGTCGGACTGCTCGTCGCCCGCGGGTAGGGAGGAGGGTACTCCGGAGGCCCGTACATCACGGACCTAAGCGTGCCACCCCTGTCAACGGTGGAGATAATCGACGAGCGACGCCTTCTCCGTCTCCAGCTCCTCGATGGCGCTCTTCACCACGTCGCCGATGCTGACGATGCCGACCAGGCGGCCGTTCTGGACGACGGGCATGTGCCGGAACCGATGTGTGGTCATGATCCGCCGCAGCGCGTCGACGTTGTCGCCGGGCCCGACCGTGCGCACGTCGGTCGTCATGATCGCAGAGACCGGCTCGCCGAGAACCGCCGCGCCACGGTCGTTCAGATGGCGTACGACGTCGCGCTCGGAGACGATCCCCTGGATCGTGACGCCGTCGGTGGAGACGACGACGGCGCCGATGTTGTGCTCGGCCAGCTTGGCGAGCAGGTCACGGACGGACGCCTCAGGTGCCACGGTCGTCACGTCGCTGCCCTTGCCGCGAAGGATCGTCCCGATGAGCATGTGCACCACCTCTGCCCTCAGTGTTCCAAATCCTGGGTCCAGGCAAACAACGACGTGGGTGCCGCGTCAAGGCGTCACGTAGGCTGCTTGCCGTACTAAATCCGATATAAGGACACACCATAGATGACCGAGCCGCTCAACATCGGAAGCCATGACCTACCCATCACCGAGGAACTGGCCGCGTTCATGCGCACCGGCTGGGCGGACACCCGGCGGGTCGATGTGGCGGCGCTGCCGGTCGCGCGGTGGGCGGCCAAGCGCCGCGCCGCGCTGGCCGCGCGTTTCCCCGGTGAGCGGCTGGTGGTCCCGGCGGGCACGCTCAAGGTCCGCAGCAACGACAGCGACTACCGGTTCCGGCCGCACAGCGCGTACTCGTACCTGACCGGCGCGAGCGAGCCGGACGACGTGCTGGTGATCGAGCCGTCCGGGGAGAGTGTCCTGTACGTGCGGCCGCGCTCGCCGCGCGAGGAGGGCCAGGAGTTCTACCGCGACCGCCGCTACGGCGAGTTCTGGGCCGGCCGCCGGCCGGACCTGGCGGAGGCGGCCGAGTTGTACCAGCTGGAGTGCCGGCACATCCGCGACCTGGAGCTCGGAAGGGCCGCCCGGGTGCTGCGCGGCGTGGACGCCTCGGTGGACGCGCGGGCGCCGCGTGGCGAGGGCGACGGCGCGTTCGAGGCGTTCCTGTCGGAGATGCGGCTGGTCAAGGACGAGTGGGAGGTCGGCGAGTTGCAGTCGGCCGTGGACGCCACCGTGCGCGGCTTCGAGGACGTGGTGCGCGCACTCCCCCAGGCGCTCGGGCACCCGCGCGGCGAGCGGTACCTGGAGGGTGTGTTCGGGCTGCGGGCACGCCTCGAAGGCAACGCGGTCGGCTACGAGAGCATCGTGGCCTCCGGGGCGCACGCGTGCGTGCTGCACTGGATCCGCAACGACGGCGCGCTGGACGCCGGGAACCTCCTGCTGCTCGACGCGGGCGTCGAGTCGGACACGCTCTACACCTCCGACGTCACCCGCACGTTCCCGCTGTCGGGGCGGTTCAGCGCGGTGCAGCGGCAGGCGTACGAGCTGGTGTACGAGGCCCAGACGGCGGCCATCGCCACGCTGCGCCCCGGCGCCCGCTTCCGTGACTTCCACCTGGCGGCCATGCGGGTCATCTGCGAGGGCCTGCGGGACTGGGGCCTGCTGAAGGGCTCGGCCGACGAGCTCATGGAGACCGGGCTCTACCGGCGCTACACGCTCTGCAGCAGCGGCCACATGCTGGGCCTGGACGTGCACGACTGCGCGAAGTCGCGGGCGGAGGTCTACCTGGACGGCGTCCTGGAGGAGGGCCACGTGCTCACCGTGGAGCCCGGCCTGTACTTCCAGCCGGACGATCTGACGCTGCCCGAGGAGCTGCGCGGCATGGGCATCCGCATCGAGGACGACCTGGTCGTCACCGCGGACGGCGCGACCCTGATGTCGTCGGGGCTGCCGCGGCGCGCGGACGAGATCGAGTCCTGGATGGGTGTCCTGTCGTAACGAAGCGGTCACGTTTCGTGCTGGGCTGACAAGGTGTGAGCTGGGTCTCATACCTTTTCTTCAAATTCGCCGGAAAGCGTCGACTACTGGACAACCCGTCAGTAGGGTGACTGATCCGTAGGCGGCGGAGGTGGTCAGCTCATGGCCTTGTCCGGATATGTCGGACGAAAGGCCGGGTCGGTGCTCGGGCAGGTCGGCGACCTGTTCGTCATCGCCCTGGAGGGGCTGCGCCGCAGCTGGGACGTCAAGAGCTGGTGGTGGGAGTTCGTCGACCAGTGCTGGTTCCTGGCCCGGGTCACCAGCGTGCCCGTCCTGCTCGTCTCCCTGCCGCTGGGCGCCACCGTGGCATTACAGGTGGGCGAGCTGGCCTGGCAGCTCGGCGCCGGCTCGGCCACCGGCAGCGCGGTCTTCGTCGGCCTGATCCGTGAGGTGGCGCCGCTGGCCAGCGCGCTGCTGATCTCCGGGGCCGGCGGCAGCGCGATGACCTCCGACATCGGCGCGCGCCACATCCGCGACGAACTGTCCGCGATGGAGGTCATGTCGGTCAACCCGATCCATCGCCTGGTCACCCCGCGCATGTGGGCGGCCAGCACGATCGCGGTGTGCCTGTGCCCGCTGGTCATCCTGGCCGGCGCGAGCGGCGGCTACTTCTTCAACGTGGTCGTGCAGGGCGTCACCCCGGGCGCGTACTTCGACGGCGCGCTGTCCCTGGTGGTCGCCTCCGACCTGTACGTCACGCTGTTCAAGGCGTGGATCTTCGGGTTCATCGCGGCCGCGGTCGCCTGTTACAAGGGCATGACGTGCGCGACCAGCCCGGTCGGCGTGGGCCGGGCCGTCAACCAGGCGACCGTGGTGACGTTCATGCTGGTGTTCACGTTCAACTACGTGATCTCCGCGGTGTACTTCCTGGCCTACCCCCCGAGGTCGCTCTGATGGTGACGCGGACGGCCGGTCTCAGGCTCGCCCTCCGGGGGCGGGATCTCGCCGAGCGGTTCGCGACGCTGGCCGACTGGCCGTTGTTCGTGTGGAAGGTCCTGTTCTACGCCGTACGCGACGTCGTACTGCGGCTGCGGTACTTCAAGGTCGTCTTACGGCAGGTCAGCGACGTCGTGGTGGGCGTCGGCGCGACCGTCATCGGCGGCGGCATGATCTTCGTGGTGTTCACGATGGCGTTCGTCGTGGGCGCGACCGTCGGCCTGCAGGGTTACCAGGGGTTGCAGGCGATCGGCGCGGAGTCGTTCATGGGCCTGGTGGGCAGCTTCGCCAACGTCCGCGAGATCACCCCGATCATCGCGGCGACGGCGCTGGCCGCGCAGGTGGGCTCGTCGTTCACGGCGGAACTGGGCGCGATGCGGATCTCGGAGGAGATCGACGCGCTGGAGGTCATGGGCATCAACGCCTTCACCTACCTGATCTGCACCCGGGTCGTGGCGGCGCTGCTGGCGCTCATGCCGATCTACCTGATCGCGTTGTTCGCCAGCTTCTTCGCCACGCGGCTGATGTGCACGGTGTTGTTCGGGCTGGCGCCCGGGGTCTACGACTACTACTTCTACCTGTACCTGCCGGTCAGCGACATCGTGTTCAGCGTCGCCAAGGTGGGCGTGTTCGCCTTCGCGGTCGTCGTGATCCACTGCTACCACGGCTTCTATGCCACCGGCGGCCCGGTGGGCGTAGGGGTGGCGGCGGGCCGCGCCATCCGCCAGTCGATCGTCACGATCGTGCTGCTCAACCTGCTGTTGTCGTACCTGTTCTGGGGCGGCGGCGGCAACATACCGCTGACGGGGTGAGCCGGTGGCCCGATTCGAACTCTCCCTCGCCGCCCGGGTGGGCATCGCCTTCGCCATGCTCGCCGTGCTGGCGGCGGCCACGGTGTACGTCGTCCGCACCGCCACCCAGATCAGCGGGACCCGCATCGACGCGGTGTTCGTCCGGTCCGGGCAGGGCCTGGACACGAACTCGCCGGTCAAGATCCGCGGCATCACGGTCGGTGACGTGACGGCCGTGTCGCTCGACGCCAAGGGCCGGGCCGTGGTGACCATGCACGTCGAGCCCGGCGTCAAGGTGCCCCGGACGGCGGTCGCCTCCATCGAACCGTCGTCGGTGTTCGGCCCGAAGTTCGTCGCGCTCACGCCCGGCACGGGCGAGACCACCGGCCCCTTCCTCGCCAGTGGCGCCGTCATCACCGACACCAAGGGCCCGCTGGACCTGTCGGACACCCTCGGCGCCGCCTACCGCGGCCTGGACGCGGTCGACCCGCGCGAGGTCACCGTGATCGTGCACACCATCGCCAAGGGGCTGGACGGCAAGGGCAAGCACCTGCGCGAGCTGATCGGCGACGCCGGCACCGTGATCGACGTCGCGCACCGGCACCGCGGACGGGCCAGGCAGTTCCTGCGCGACACCGCCGCGCTCGGCACGGCGTTGTCGGACAAGGGCGACGAGCTCGTCTCCATCTCCTCCGACGTCAACGTCATCACCCCTGACCTGCTCAAGCGAGCCGACAAGGTCCGCGTCCTGCTCGACGAGATCACCTCGATCTCCGGCCAGACGGCGCACGGCCTGCGCAAGCACCGGCAGAACCTGCGGGCCGGGGTGCACTCGGGCGAGCGGGTGGCCGGGCTCATCTATGCCCAGCTCGGCCTGGCCGGCGACGGCGCGCGCGGGCTCAACCGTCTCCTCGACCTGCTCAACGAGCTGATCGAGGCCCAGGGCCCGGGCAACACCCGCCAGCTCCAGGTCGAGGCGTTCATCGCGACCGACGTCTGCGAGCTGATCGTCGGCGCCTGCGGACCCACCGACGGGAGGCGCTGACGTGGCCCGCCGGAGATGGTTGTTCCTCAGGTTCGCGCTCTTCATCGGGCTGACGGTGACGCTGATCGTGCTGATCAGCGTGCAGATCGAGCGGATCGGCACGGGAGGCGGCTACCGGCTGGTCGCCACGTTCGACGACGTGTCGGGGCTGACCGAGGGCGACCAGGTCAAGATCGCCGGGGCGCCCGTCGGGCAGGTCTCCGGCATCAGGGTCGTCGACGGGCGGGCCGAGGTGACCATGGAGGTGCAGGACGCGGTCAAGGTGCCCGCCGACACCGAGGCCGCCATCCGCTGGCGCAACGCCGTCGGCCAGCGCGTGGTCTACCTGCTGCCCGGCACCGCCCCCGACCGGCTGCCGCCCGGCGGCCGCATCGCCCGCACCTCGTCCGTGGTGGACATCGGCGAGCTGGTCAGCGACCTCGGCCCGCTGACCCGCAGCCTGGACCCCGAGCAGATCAACCAGCTGCTCACCGCCGCCGCCAAGTCGCTGAAGGGCAACCAGCAGAACATCCCGCGGCTGCTCGACAACGTCAACGCCATCACCACGACCGTCAACGAGCGCAAGAAGACGATCGAGCAGCTGCTGGAGGACTACGCCACCGTGACCGGCGTGGTCGCGCGGCGGGACAAGCAGATCGAGCAGCTCGTCGACAACCTGGTCACGCTGTCGGACGCCTTCGCCCGCAACCGCAAGCTGATCGACGACTCGCTGGTGGAGCTGTCCACCACGATCCACACCCAGAACGAGGTGCTCGGCAAGAACGCCGACGAGCTCGGCGCGCTGGTCGACAACCTGACCGGGCTGACCGGCGGCATCCGCAGGAACATCGGCAAGATCGACAAGGCGGTCACCACGCTGCAGCCGTCGCTCGCCCGCGGCTACACCACCGTCAACCGCGGCCACTACTTCATCACGGCGGTCCCGTGCCTGGCCCTTGGCCCGGCGCCGTGCCCGTACGGGATGCAGACCCCGCCGCCGCTGCGCAACACCCGGGTGCAGAGCACCGAGGACCTCCAGAAGCTCATGGTGGGGGGCCGGTGATGGCGCTCAAGTCCTTCAGGGATCGCAACAAGTACGCCGTCGGCCTGGTGTCGATGGCCACGCTCGCCATGATCCTCGCCGCCACGTTCCTGGTCGGGAGCCTCGGCCTGCTGGAGGGCGGGTACACGATGTCGGGCGTGTTCGCCGACTCCGGCGGCGTGCGCACCGGCAACGACGTCAGGGTCGCCGGGGTACGCGTCGGCGAGGTCACCGAGGTGCGGCCCGACTACGCGCAGGGGCACGTGCTCGTCACCTGGCGGGTCGACGACGGCGTGCGGCTCGGCCGTGGCACCCGCGCGGACATCGCCCTGTCGAACCTGCTCGGCGGCCGCTACGTCAAGCTCACCGGCGCCGTGTCGTCCCCGTACATGGACCAGCTGCCCGAGGCCCGGCGGCGCATCCCCATGGACAGGACCGGCGTGCCCACGCTGATCAACGACGCCATCAAGGACGCGACCCGCCTGGTCGAGCGCCTGGACACCGAGGCGGTGGACGACCTGCTCACCGAGCTCGGCAAGGTCGACCTCGCCAAGCGCGGCCGGATCACCCGGCTGATGAAGAACATCGGCGACCTGTCGGACACCATCAGCAAGAGCGAGCCGCAGCTGCAGCGGCTCCTCGACCACGGCACCAAGATCATGGATGTGCTGGAGAAGAAGGACAAGCAGCTCGTCCGGCTCATCGACGGCATCGAGGTCATGCTGAGCGAGCTGCGCAAGCGCAGGAACGAGCTGCGGGTCCTGCTCGGGGACGGCAGCGACCTGGTGCAGAGCACCACCCGGCTGATCAACGAGCACGAGCGCTCGCTGATCCAGGTCCTCGACGACAACGCGGCCATCACCACCCGGCTCAGCGACGGCAACCAGCAGCTCAATTCGCTCCTGGCCTGGGCGGGCCCGACGTTCACCGGCCTGTCCACGATGGGCGGTCAAGGCCCGTGGCTCGAGGCCATAGCCACGGGCCTCGGCCCCATCAACCCGGAGGTGCTCGCCGCCATCGCCAAGGACAGGAGGAACGACCGATGAGGCGGTTCGTGGCGGTGCTGGTCGCCGGGGTGTTCCTGACGTCCGGGTGTTCCGTTCTGGGGGCGGAGCCGTACCGGCTGGTGGCGATCTTCAGCAAGGCGCCATCCCTGTACGAGGAGGCGCGGATCAAGGTGATGGGCCTCGATGCCGGATACGTGGACAGCATCCGCATCGACGGCGACAAGGTGCGGGTCGGGCTGCGGCTGGACCGCGACGTGCCGCTGCCGGCCGATGTGAAGGCCGTCGTCGCGCCGCAGAACACCCTCGGCGAGCGCAACGTCGTCCTCTACCCCCCGTGGAAGCCCGGCGACGCGAAGATCGCGCCCGGCGCCACCATCCCGCTGGAGCGCACCGACCTGCCGGTGGAGATCGACGACGCGCTCGACGCGTTCACCAAGCTGACCGACGCGCTCGACGACGACAAGCTGGGCGACGTGGCCGGGGACCTGGCCGACGGGGTCAGGGGCCGCGGCAAGACGATCAACAACGCGATCGCCGACACCGCCGAGCTCACCGGCACCCTCGCCAAGCAGGACCAGCAGCTCATCGACCTCGCCAAAGGGCTGAACCGGCTGGCCACCACGCTCAACGAGCGCGAGACCCAGGTGACCGGCGCGATCGACGCCTTCTCCGAGGCCAGCGCGATCCTGGCCGAGGAGCGGCGGCGATTGCGCGGCTTCCTGTCCAGCATGGCCACGTTCGTGCAGCGCGGCGATGTCATCATCGAGCAGTACGCGGAACGGCTGCCCCAGGCCGCGGGCACGCTGGCCGAGGTGGTGCTGACGGTCCGGGCCAACAGCGCGTCCATGGCACAGGCCGTCAAGGGCGCGGCCGACTTCGCCGACGTGATCATCGACGCGTGGGACAAGAAGCAGCACGTGCTGAAGATCCGGGTCGTACTGAACGCGATGACGAGGGCGTGGCTGACGCCGCTGTTCGACGCGCTGAACCTGGGGCGGGTGCCGTGCCTGCCCGGCGGGCTGAGCAACTGTCCTTTCGAACGGCAGGGGAGGCGGCCATGAGGGCCGTGGCCGCGGCGCTCGCGCTGGCCGTCACCGCGTCGTGCTCGCTGCAGACGCTCGGCGCGACCACCGGCGACCTCACGTTGCACGCGGTCTTCGACGACGTGCAGAGCCTGGTGGCCGGGCACAGCGTGCAGATCGCGGACGTGCGGGTGGGCACGGTCACCGGGATCCGGCTGCAGGGCTACCGGGCCAGAGTGACGATGTCGATCCGATCCGAGCACCGGGTGCCCCAGGGCAGCACGGCGACCGTGGCCAAGACGTCGGTCCTGGGCGAGAACTACGTGCTGCTCACCCCGCCGAAGGGCAAGGACCTGTCCACGGGGCCGTACCTGGCGAGCGGGGCCACCATCGCCGACACCTCGGTCGAGCCGGACATCGAGCAGGTCACGGCCAAGGCGGGACCGCTCATCGAGGCGCTCGGCGCGCAGGACGTCAACGCCATCCTGGACGCCGCGTCGACCGCGTTCGCCGGGCAGGGCGACGACGTCAACAAGCTGATCAAGCAGACGGCCGAGGTCACCGACGCCTACTCCGCGGCCCGCGCCGACCTGGCCACCAGCATCGACGCGCTGGCGAGGCTGGGCGACGACCTCGCCAAGGGCAGCGCCGAGCTGGACCGGCTGCCGGGCACGCTCGCCGCGGCCACCTCGCGGGTCGCGCACGGGCGCAAGCACATCAAGAAGACCATCGTCGCGCTGACGGATCTGGCCAGGGAGGCCAACCTGACCGTGTACCCGCGGCACGCGGCGCGGCTGCGTACGCTGCTGCGCGAGCTGCAGGCCATCTCGTCGTCGATCCAGCGGGGCAAGGAGGATCTGAAGGCGCTGGTGGCCAAGGTCCAGACGTTCCTCGACGCGCCGCCGATCACGGCCAACGGCCAGGTGCTGATCT
Organism: Nonomuraea turkmeniaca; assembly: GCF_005889735.1. GTDB lineage: Bacteria > Actinomycetota > Actinomycetes > Streptosporangiales > Streptosporangiaceae > Nonomuraea > Nonomuraea turkmeniaca. The sequence goes on along the minus strand of NZ_VCKY01000083.1, from coordinate 1,484 downwards.
ACGTGTGGCTGAAGGGTGTGCTGCTGCCCCAGAGGTCGGACAGCGGGCCGAAGCCGAACCGGCTCGAGGACTTCCGCCTGCTGCTGGAGCCGCCGCGATGAGAAACCGGATCTATCTGAACCTGGGGTTCTTCGTGGTGCTGGGGATCGTGATGACGGTCTGGGCGTTCAGCACGATCATCCGGCTCGACGCGATCGAGCGGCCGTACCGGGTGTCGGCCGAGTTCATCTCCTCCCCCGGTCTCGTACGCGGCTTCGACGTGGCCTATCTGGGGGTACGGGTCGGCAAGATCGGCGACGTGGGGCTGGCGCCCGGCAAGATCGTGGTAGGCCTGGACATCGACAAGGAGATCAGCCTGCCGAAGGGCGTGAGCGCCGAGGTCCGGCGCAAGTCCGCCATCGGGGAGCCGTACGTGGAGCTCTCGCCGCCCGCCACCGGCGTCAAGGGACCGACGCTCGCGGCCGGGGACACGATCCCGCTCGCCAAGACCTCCGTCCCGCTCGACTACAAGAAGTTGTTCGAGGGCGTCGGCAAGCTCCTGAACGCCGTGCCGCCGCGGGACGCCAAGACGATCACCCATGAGCTGGCGGTCGCGCTGGACGGCCGGGCGCCGGCGATCAGGAACCTCATCGACGACGCCCACTCGCTGACCGACACCCTCGCCGACAACGCCGACGTGCTCGACGACCTGTCCGTGCAGCTCACCCGGCTCACGCACACGCTGGCGGGGAGGAAGGACCAGCTGGCCTCCGGGATCACGGACCTGAGCACGGTGACGGCGGCGCTGCGCGCGTCACGTACCGACCTGAACGCCTTCCTCGACCACGGGCCCGGGGTGTTCGGGCAGCTCGACGCGGCGATCAGGACGTCCAGGCCGGGGTTCTCGTGCCTGCTGACGGCGGCCGGGCTGCCGCACCGGCCGGCGTTCTCGGCCGAGACCGGGCGTAACGTGCACCATCTGCTCAGCATCGTCCCCACCGCGCTGAGCCTGACCGACGACGTCAGTGACCGGCGCGCCGACACCGTCTACGCGAAGGCGGCGTTCGTGTTCAGTGTGCCGGGCGGGCCGACGCCTGCCGAGGAGTACGCGGGCCCGGTGGGGCCGCCTACGGTGCCCCGCCTGCGTGCCTGTCCCGATCGTGCGCCCGTCCCCGATCCCGCCGGCTCCGCCGACGATCGCGGGACCGACCGCCGCCAGAACGCCGCCGCCTCCCCGCAGCCGGCGCTGAAGAAGACCGAGGAGCCGAAGACCCAGGAGCCGAAGGAGAGCAAGCACGTCGCCAAGACGTCGCCCAGCGGCGTGGCCGCCACCGGTGCCGCGTCGTCCCGCACCACACCGAACCCCGTCCCGCTGATTGTCGCGATATTCCTCGCCGTTGTGGCATGTGGTGGCATCGTGGGCTGGATCGCGGCGGGCCGGGCCGCCCGCCGCCGTGAGGAGTCGCCTTGACCCCCGAGCAGGACCTCGCCGACGCGCCCCGCAC
>NZ_VCKY01000082.1 GCF_005889735.1 Nonomuraea turkmeniaca | reverse complement strand
GGAGGGTGACGGTCAGTCACGCGTACGCGCTCGGCCAGCTCGACGAGGCGTACCAGGACCGGCTGATCCAGGGCTTCGCCGAGGCGGGTGTCGCGCTGGCGACCGCCGCCGTCTACAGCTTCCCCGTGCCGCCGGTGAAGCGAGTTCGGGCCGCGGGCGTCACCGTGGCCTGCGGGCACGACGGCATCAGGGACCTGTGGGGCCCTTACGGCAGCGGCGACATGCTGGAGCGGGCGATGCACGTCGCCTACCGCAGCACGTTCCGCAGGGACGCGGACATCGAGCTGGCGCTGGAGGCCGCTACCTATGGCGGCGCCCGCGTGCTGGGGCTGGAGGGCTACGGGCTGGCCGCGGGCGACCGCGCCGACCTGGTCGTGGTGCCGTGCGCGAGCGCGGCGGAGGCGGTGGTCGTTCACCCTGCGCGCACTCTGGTCATGAAGGACGGCATCGTCCTGCACAATTGACCGGCGGGACCATCGAAAGGCAGGCAAGTGCTCTCTATACACCAGCGGATCGCGGCAGAGCTCGGCGTACGCGACGGGCAGGTGCAGGCGGCCGTCGAGTTGCTCGACGGCGGCGCGACCGTGCCGTTCATCGCGCGATACCGCAAGGAGGCCACCGGCACTCTCGACGACGCGCAGCTGCGCACGCTGGAGGAGCGGCTGCGTTACCTGCGCGAGCTGGAGGAGCGCCGCACGGCGATCCTGGAGTCGATCGAGTCCCAGGGCAAGCTCGACGACCAGTTGCGCGAGCAGATCATGGCGGCCGAGACCAAGGCCAGGCTCGAGGACATTTACCTGCCTTACAAGCCCAAGCGGCGCACGAAGGCGCAGATCGCCCGCGAGCTGGGGCTGGAGCCGCTGGCCGACCAGCTGCTCGCCGACCCGGCGCTGAGCCCGCTGGCCGTCGCCGAGGGCTTCGTGACCGAGGGCGTCGCCGACGCGGGCGCGGCGCTGGAGGGGGCCCGGGCGATCCTGATCGAGCGGTTCGCCGAGGACGCCGACCTCATCGGAGAGCTGCGCGAGCAGCTGTGGAGTCGCGGGCGGCTGGTGTCGAAGGTGCGCGAGGGCAAGGAGGAGGCGGGGGCCAAGTTCTCCGACTACTTCGACTTCGGCGAGCCGTTCACGAAGCTGCCTTCGCACCGGATCCTGGCGATGTTCCGCGGCGAGAAGGAGGAGGTGCTGTCCGTCGCGCTGGAGCCGGACGAGAGTCCCGACTACGAGCTGCGCGTCGCCTCCAGGTTCGGCATCTCCGACCAGGGCCGTCCCGCCGACAAGTGGCTGACCGAGACCGTGCGGTGGGCCTGGCGCACCCGCATCCTCGTGCATCTGGGCATCGACCTGCGGATGCGGCTGTGGCAGGCGGCCGAGGACGAGGCCGTGCGGGTGTTCGCGGCCAACCTGCGTGACCTGTTGCTCGCCGCACCAGCCGGCAGCCGCCCGACCATGGGCCTCGACCCCGGCCTACGTACCGGGGTGAAGGTGGCCGTGGTCGACGCCACCGGCAAGGTTGTCGACACCGCGACCATCTACCCGCACGAGCCCAAGCGGCAGTGGGACCAGTCGCTCGCCACGCTGGGCGCGCTGGCGCAGCGGCACGGGGTCGAGCTGATCGCCATCGGCAACGGCACGGCCTCGCGCGAGACCGACAAGCTGGCCGGGGAGCTGGTCCAGCACATGCCGTCGATCACGAAGATCGTGGTGTCGGAGGCCGGGGCGTCGGTTTACTCCGCGTCGCCGTACGCGTCGCAGGAGCTGCCCGAGCTCGATGTGTCGCTGCGCGGCGCGGTCTCCATCGCGCGCCGGCTGCAGGATCCGCTGGCCGAGCTGGTCAAGATCGACCCCAAGTCGATCGGCGTCGGCCAATACCAGCACGACCTCGCCGAGACCAAGCTGTCGCGGTCGCTGGACGCGGTGGTCGAGGACTGCGTCAACGGCGTCGGCGTCGACGTCAACACCGCGTCCGCGCCCCTGCTCACGCGGGTGTCGGGCATCGGGTCCACGCTGGCCGAGAGCATCGTGCGCCACCGCGACGCCAACGGCCCGTTCCGTACGCGGTCGGCGCTGAAGGAGGTGCCGCGGCTCGGGCCCAAGGCGTTCGAGCAGTGCGCGGGCTTCCTCCGCATCCGGGGCGGCGATGATCCGCTCGACGTCTCCAGCGTGCACCCGGAGGCGTACCCAGTGGTCCGCCGCATCCTCACCTCGGCCCAGACCGACCTCAAGTCGTTGATCGGCAACACGACGGCACTGCGGTCGATCAAGCCACAGGACTTCACCGACGAGACATTCGGCCTGCCGACGGTCACGGACATCCTGCGCGAGCTGGAAAAGCCGGGCCGCGACCCGCGTCCCGCCTTCAAGACCGCCACGTTCAAGGAGGGGATCGAGAAGATCTCCGACCTGACGTCCGGGATGATCCTGGAGGGCGTGGTCACCAACGTGGCCGCGTTCGGCGCGTTCGTGGACGTCGGCGTGCACCAGGACGGTCTGGTCCATGTGTCGGCCATGTCCCGGACGTACGTCAAGGATCCGCGTGACGTGGTCAAGCCGGGCGACATCGTCCGCGTGAAGGTGCTGGACGTGGACATCCCCCGCAAGCGCATCTCCCTGACCCTGCGCCTGGAGGACGAGACCACCGCCCAGGGCCCGGGCGACGGCCCCCGCCGGTCAGCCGGCCGCCAGGGTGGCGGCGGTCGTGAGGGCGCTCGCGGTGACGGCGGCGGCGCTCCAGGCGACGGTGCTCGCGGCGGCGGCGGTCGCGGTGACGGGACCCAGCGTGGTCGAGGTCAGGGCGGCCGCGGCCAGGGCACGCGCGGAGACGGCCGGGGCGAGGCAGGCCAGCGCGGCAACGGCGACGGCGGCCAGCGCGGGCGCGGTGACGGCCAGCGGGGACGCGGCGACGGCCAGCGCGGCGGTCAGCGCCGCCAGGACCGCCAGGCCCCGACGGGCGCCATGGCCGAAGCCCTCCGCAAGGCCGGTCTCACCGACGACAAGGGGCGCTGAGCTTCAGCTAGAGGGTGCCTGAGCGACAACCGCCCAGGCACCCTTCCAGCGCCCACCAGTAGGGTTCAAGCGATCGGACCCGGATCCCGGCTGTCATCGGGATGTGCGCTGTACGATCTCCGGTCGGAGCGTCGGCGGTTCGGCCGCCTGGCGTCGCGGTCTGCCTTCGCCGTATCCGAGCCGAGATCAGTCGAAGAGCTCCTCCGCGGTGGTGACCGTGAGCGACCTGACGAGCCAGGTCTCAAGGAGGAGGGCGGCGTCCGTGCACGTCAGGATCCGCAATGCGCGTGCGTGAGCGCCGAGAACATGCTGAGCACTGTGTCCTTGCATGCCTCAGCCGGATCGGTGACCTCGGGGACGTTGTCGGGGCCGAGGACGATGGGGTAGACGATCAGGCACGGGTGGCCGGGCAAGCCGATGCGCTTCGGTTCCCGTGCCCACTTGGCCGTGGCCACGTCCTGGCAGATCACCAGGAGGATCACCGGACAGCCGAACTTGATGTGCGCGTAGCTGAGGTAGTAGGCCCAGGCGGACGTCTTCCTGTCGTCCGGCTGTCCTTGTGACTCGCTGATGACCACGTGTTTGGTGCCCCACGGGGTCCGGAACATCATCACCGTGTCGGCGCGCCGCTCGATCGGCTCTATCTCCGTCATGTCGGTGTCGACCACAGCGATCTCACACGAGGTCGGGAAGTCGATGTTGAGCATCTTGAAAGCACGCGAGTACAGCCCCGGATTGTCGCGGAAGATGCGATGGAGTGCCTCGTGCCGAGAAGAGGGCATGCGCGGAAAGTTACCAGCCCATGACTGTCCGAATGTGCTCTTTTCGAAAATATGAGCGCAGGGTGCAGGAGCCACATCCGGAAAGGCGAGCGCCCTCGGACCACGCATCAGAGATACGGTCGGATGGTGAGCACATCAGCCTTTACCACGGCGGTCACCCAGGCCCGCGACCTCCTCAGATGGCGTTCTCCGCTGCGCACGGAGCTTTGGGCTGCGCGGCTCATGGCGAGACTGGAGCCGGACCAGGTGGCCGCGTTCCTGCGGGAGCTGGACGAGGACGGCAGCGCGGAGTCGCGGCTCACGCTCGTGGCGCTGGCTGCGGTCGAACCCGGCACTTCGGAGGCTTACACGCGCGCCGCGGAAGGGTTGATCGCCACGCTGCCCGAGTGGGTGCGCCGGATGGGACGGGTGACGGGCGAGGGCGCCTGGTACGGCAAGGCCGACCCGTACGGTGAGCAGACTCTGGCGGTCGTGTCCTTTAGCTACGAGAACGGCAAGGAGCCCCACATCCTGGTCGTGGGGATCGATCAACCGAACGGCGGTCTGGCGGTCGACGCGCTGGTCGAGGAGGTGAAGTTCCTCGACGACCTGAGCCTGGACGCGGCCGCTCCCGAGGTGATCGCGGGCCGGATCCTCGACGCGTTCGAGCTCGGCGACCACATCATGGGTGCCGCGGTCGCCGACACGCTGGCCGAGGTTCGCCCGTTGGCGATCGCCAGAGCCCGCACCGTGCCCGGCCTCGTCCGCGGGGCGGGCGATGACACCGCGTCCCGCTTCGACGGCCTGCCGGACCTGCCGGGGGCGCGGGAGGCGTTCGAGAAGCTCGTCGAGTTCGTCGGGGACCGCCCGCTGTGGTGGAGTCCGGCCCGGGTGTCGCAGTTCCTCACCTCGTGGCTGCCCCGGGAGGCGATCATGTCGGACGAGGCCATCGCGGCCATGCCCGAGGTGGTGCGCGCCTGGAGCCGGTTCTCGGGCGATCAGCCCGCGGTGCTGCGCCAGATCGACGACGACGCGCCCCGCCTGCCCGACCTCATGGCGGACGACTCCCTGGCCGGCATCGCCAAACGCATCGCCCAGAACCGCCTCTGACGTACGGTGCCTGGCACCGTCATGGCCGCACGGCGACGCGGGCCCGGGCAGCCGTGACCACTATCCGCGAAGCTGGGCCGACGCGCTCGACAAAAGCATGTCGAGTGCCGTCGGGTACGCGCTGTCGTTCATGCGGGCCACCAGCAGCGCCGCCGTGGCGGCGATGTTGGGGTGGGTGGCGGCGGGCAGCCGGGCGTACGTGTCCTGCCATACCTCCTCGTCGGCCTCCCGCGCCGCCACCGGCAGGGCCAGGGTCGCGGCGTCCAGGATGGAGAAGGCCAGGCTCTGGTCGATGAAGGCGTGGTAGATGCGGACCGCGTCGGCGTCGGGGAAGCCAGCGCCGCGCAGGACGCCGAGGATCGTCTCGTCGGCCGCCACCTCGTTCGGGCGGCCGGTGACCCGGCTGGCCGTCAGGACGGCGGCCTGCGGGTGGGCCAGGTAGGCGTGGTGGATGCGCAGCCCGAGCTCGCGCAGGTCGGAGCGCCAGTCGCCGGTGGATCGCCAGCCGGCCATGGCGTGCGCGAAGAGCTCGTCGGCGATGGCCAGGATCAGGTCGTCCATGCCGCGGAAGTAGCGGTAGACGGTGCTGGCGTCGGCGCCCAGCGCGAGTCCGAGGCGGCGGGCGGTCAGGCCGTCCGCGCCGTGTTCGCGCAGCATGCGAAGCGCCGTCTCCACGATGAGCTGGTGGGTGAGGACCTGGCCTTGTTTGGTGGGACGGCGGCGCCGCCGGTCCGTCTCGGGGACCACCCGCTTCGGCATGACCGGTCTCCTTATGCCAACGCCATTGACGTTGATGAGCATAGTCGAGTTGGATGAAAGGACACACCCCCCAAAAGCGGATAAAAGGGGATTTTTGGTCATGCGCATCCTTCTCGTTGGAGCCGGCGGGGTGGGAACCGCCATCACGCGGATCGCCGCCCGCCGCCCGTTCTTCGATCACATGGTCGTCGCCGACTACGACCTCCCCCGCGCCAAGGCGGCCGTCGCCGTGCTGGGCCAGCACGCGACCAGGTTCACCGCCGCCAGGATCGACGCCGCCGATTCCGCCGCCGTCACCGCGCTGCTCACCGAGCACGAGTGCGACGTGCTCCTCAACGCCACCGACCCGCGTTTCGTGTTGCCGCTGTTCGAGGCGGCGCTGGCCGCCGGCGTCGACTACCTCGACATGGCCATGTCGATGTCGAAGCCGCACCCAGAGCGCCCGTACGAGGAGGTCGGGGTCAAGCTGGGCGACGAGCAGTTCGCCCGCGACGCGGACTGGGCCGCCTCCGGCAGGCTGGCGCTGGTCGGCATGGGCGTGGAGCCCGGGCTCGCCGACGTGTTCGCCAGGTACGCCGCCGACGAGCTCTTCGACGAGATCGAGGAGATCGGCATCAGGGACGGCGCCAACCTCACCGTCGACGGCTACGAGTTCGCCCCCTCGTTCTCCATCTGGACCACGATCGAGGAGTGCCTGAACCCGCCGGTCATCTATGAGAGGGACCGCGGCTGGTACACGACGCAGCCGTTCAGCGAGCCGGAGGTCTTCGACTTCCCCGAAGGCATCGGCCCGGTCGAGTGCGTGAACGTCGAGCACGAGGAGGTGCTCCTCGTCCCCAGGTGGATCCCGGCGCGCAGGGTCACCTTCAAGTACGGCCTTGGCGAGGAGTTCATCGGCACCCTCAAGACCCTGCACGCGCTGGGCGTGGACAGCACCGAGCCGATCCCGGTCAGGACCGATCAAGGCACGGCCCGGGTGGCGCCACGCGACATGGTGGCGGCCGTACTGCCCGACCCGGCCGGGCTCGGCGACCGCATGCACGGCAAGACCTGCGCCGGCACCTGGGTGAAGGGCGTCAAGGACGGCCGGCCGCGCGAGGTGTACCTGTACCACGTGGTGGACAACCAGTGGTCGATGCGCGAGTACGGCTCCCAGGCCGTCGTCTGGCAGACCGCCGTCAATCCGGTGGTCGCACTGGAGCTGCTGGCGAGCGGGGTCTGGAAGGGCGCGGGCGTGCTGGGCCCCGAGGCGTTCGAGCCGCGCCCGTTCCTGGACCTGCTCGTCGAGTACGACTCACCGTGGGGCCTCCGGGAGGAGTGAGGGATCATGGGGGTGTGACGACCAGAAAGACCATCGCAAACGACCCCGACCGCGCACCCGCCCGCTCCCACCTGTACGCCATGGGCATGTCGGAGGAGGAGATGCGCCGCCCCGTGGTGGGCATCGCCTCCACCTGGACCGGCACCATGCCCTGCAACCTCACCCACCGCGAGCTGGCCGCCCACGTGGCCGAGGGGGTGCGCGCGGCGGGCGGCATGCCGATGGAGTTCAACACCATCGCGGTCTCCGACAACCTCACCATGCACACGCCAGGCATGCGGACGTCGCTGGTCAGCCGCGAGGTCATCGCCGACTCGATCGAGCTGATGGGCCGCGCGCACGGCTTCGACGCGCTGGTGGCGATCGTCGGCTGCGACAAGACCGTGCCCGCGGCGATCATGGCACTGGCCCGACTGGACGTGCCGTCCGTGATCCTCTACAGCGGCAGCATGATGCCGGGCCGATGGCGCGGGCGGGACGTGACGATCCAGGACATGTGGGAAGCGCTGGGCGAACGCGCCGTCGGCCGCATGGACCAGTCCGAGCTGGACGACCTGGCCAAGCACGCCTGCCCGGGCGCCGGCACCTGCGCCGCCCAGTACACCGCCAACACGATGGGCAGCGTCGCCGACTTCCTCGGCCTGGCGCCGTTCGGCGTGGGCGACATCCCGGCGGTGGCCCCGGAGAAGAACGCCGCGGCGTTCCAGGTCGGCGAGATCGCCATGGACGCGCTGGCCCGCGACGCCCGACCGTCCCGTGTGCTCACCGAGGACGCCCTGCACAACGCGATCGTGTCGGTGGCGGCCATGGGCGGATCGACGAACGCCGTGCTGCATCTGCTGGCCATCGCGCGCGAGGCCGGGCTGCCCCTGGAGATCGACAGGATCGGCGAGGTCTGCCGCGAGATCCCGATCATCACGGGCCTCAAGCCGAGCGGCGGCGACCACACGGCACTCGACCTGTGGCGGGCCGGCGGCACCTCGCTGGTGGCGCGCAGGTTGCTGGCGGCCGGGCTGCTGCGCGAGAACGTCACGCTGGTGGACGGCCGCAGGCTCGTCGACGTCGCCGGGGCCGCCCATGAGACGCCGGGTCAGGAGGTCGTGGCGAGCGTGGAGCGGCCGTTCAAGCGGCGCGGCGCGCTGGCCATCCTGCGCGGCACGCTGGCGCCCGACGGCTGCGTGCTCAAGCTGGGCGGCAAGAGCGACTTCCGGCACGAGGGCCCGGCCAGGGTGTTCGACTCGGAGGACGCCTGTTACGACGCCATCCAGGAAGGCCGGATCGTGGCCGGCGACGTGATCGTCGTCCGGTACGAGGGCCCGGCGGGGGGCCCCGGCATGCGCGAGATGCTCTCGATCACGGGCCCGCTCGTCGGCCGCGGTCTCGGCTCGTCCGTGGCGCTGGTCACCGACGGGCGGTTCAGCGGTGTCTCGCATGGCCTGGTGATCGGGCACGTGACGCCGGAGGCGTACCACGGCGGGCCGATCGCGCTGGTGCGGGACGGGGACACGGTGGTCGTCGACAGCGCGGCCGGGACGATCGACCTGCTGGTGCCCGAGGCCGAGCTGGCCGAGCGCCGGGCCGCGTGGCGGCGGCCCGAACGGCCGGTGGAGCGGGGGGTGCTGGCCAAGTACGTCATGACGGTCGGCTCCGCCTCGGACGGCGCGATCACCGTCTGACGGCCGCTATGCTGCCCATTGACGTTCGGCGGTGCCCGGAAAGGGCGTTTCAGAGGAGATTTGCGCGATGTACAAGGAGTTCGCTGTCGAGGCCGTTATGTGGCTCGTCCCGGTCGCCGTGCTGATCGGGGTAGCACTCCTCGTCACCGCGTGAGCCAGGGGCCGGGCCGTGGGTCGGCGGCCCCTGGCCACTCACTCAGCGGTAGTACCTGTAGGACACGTTCGTCCTGGCGTAGTACCTGAAGCCGGTGAAACCGTCCAGGTAGTCGTTGTAGGCGTTGCTCAGCGAGTTGGTGCGCACGGTGCACGCCGCGTAGCGCACCCCGTAGGACCTGACCGTGCCGACGTAGTCGGTGCACGTTCCGACGCTTCTGCCGTTGATGCTGAGCCGCGCGTTCATGCGGACGTTGTAGAGGTATTTGCGGGAGATGTTCTTGACCCGGACGTTGATCCTGCAGGTGTCGCGGCACCGGCCGAAGGACACCCTCGTACGGATCAGTTGTGCTGCGGCCGTGAGGGTGGCCTCCGATTCCGTCGTCACACTCGCCACGGAGGTGGCCGTGGCGGAGGACGCGTTGGCGGGCGCCGCTATGAGCGCGGTCGCGGCAGCAGCCACTAAGACCGTGCCGGCAAGTTTCTTGATCATTCTGCCCCCTATGCAGAGACGGTCGCTTTGTTGGCAGCGACTCGTACCTGTCCGACTACTATCAGGGAAGCGGACTGATCCACATTTGGGACGAGTGATCCGATACGAAACGGTTATCCGCTTATGTCGACCTTATGAGGCTATGAGGCCCACGCCAGCAGCGGCCCTCCCTGCCTGAGCCGTTTCAGCGCCTGTTTCTCCAACTGGCGGATCCGTTCCCTGGTCAGACCCAGTTGCTCACCGATCTCGGTGTACGTCTGGACCTGCTGACCGCTGAGTCCGTACCTGAGCCTGATGACGATCGCCTCGCGCGGCGGGAGCATGGTGACCACCTGGTGGAGCTCGTCGCTCAGCGCGCGCCGCTCGGCCGACTCCTGAACCTGCAGCCCGTCCTCGTCGGCGATCATGTCGCCGATCCTGCCCTCCCCGTGCTCGCCGATCGGGATGTCCAGGCTGACTATGTCCTGCCCGAGCACGCGTAACGCGGCGACCTGGTCCGGCGAGCGGTCGGCCGCCTCCGCGAGCTCGACGTCGGTCGGATCCCTGCCCAACTCGGCGGCCAGCTGCCGCTCGGCCCTGATGAGCCGCGACAGCTCCTCCGCCACATGGGACGGCAGCCGGACGGTACGGCACTTGTCGTGGATGCCGCGCTCGATGGCCTGGCGGATCCACCACATCCCGTATGTGGAAAACTTGTAACCCCGCCGGTAGTCGAACTTCTCCACAGCTCTGATCAGTCCGAGATTGCCCTCCTGGATGACGTCGAGGATCGGCAGCCCCCGGAAGGCGTAGCGCCTGGCGGTGGCCACCACCAGTCGGAGGTTGGACCTGATCAGCAGGTCCTTGGCGCGTTGCCCGTCGCGTGCGACGGCTGCGAGCTCTGGCGTGCTCGCGCCGCGCTCGATCAGATGGCTCGCGTACAGGCCTGCCTCGATCCGCCGGGCGAGGTCGACTTCGTCCGCGGCGGAGAGCAAGGGGGTCTTTCCGATCTGCTCCAGATACATGCCGAGCAGATCGGGATCTTCGGCCGACATGCCCGGGCACTACCCGGTAAACGGCGGCGAATTCCCTTCGTCGTTGAGTTCGGCGATGGCCAGCTCGGCTGTGCTGCGGATGTCGAAGAACTTGTCCAGCGCGGTGATCGCGAACAGGTGCTTACACCGGCCGTTGAGCCCTGACAGCAGCAGCCGGCCGCCGGAGGCGGTGACCGCCTTGTGCAGGTAGACCAGCACAGACAGCCCGGAGGAATCGCACACGCTGACGGCCTGCATGTCGATGACGAGGAGCGGGGGCTGGGTCAGGTCAAGGGCCTTGGTGACGCGGTCGCGGACCTCCGCGGCGGAGCCGAAGTCGAAATCCCCCGTCAGTCGCGCGATGACGCAGGGTCCCTGGAGTCCGAGGCTGATCGACAAGGCCTGCTCCGAAGTCACCCAACTCCACCTACCTGCGTTGCTCGCCCGATCGAGACCGCTTGTCGACCACTTTACGAGAAGTAGCGCTTCGGGTTGAACACCAGCATCTGCTCAATCTGGTCATCGGTCACACCCGAGTCCAGCAGTGCGGCCAAGACGTCATCGTGAATGTGATCGTAGCGCCAGTTGGGCGCGAGCGTGCCGCGGGCCTCGTCCCAGGCGCCGCCGAAGTAGTCCGCGAAGCAGGCGGCGTCGTGGCTGAGCACCATGCGGTCGGCGTATCCGCGATCGCACAACGCCGCGATCGTGGCCACGCGCTGCGCGGTCGGGTTGAAGACGTCCAGGCCGAACCGGTCCATCCCGAGCGTCGCGCCGGTGTCGGCCAGCCGCATGAGGTAGTCGAGGTCGTTGCTGTCGCCGGCGTGCCCGACGACCACCTTCGTCAGGTCCACCCCTTCCTTGGCGAACAGGTCCAGCGCGATCAGCCCGCTCTGTGTGAAGGAGTTCGTGTGGACGGTTATCGGCGCACCCGTGCGCACATGTGTCTGCGCGACCGCCCGGCAGATGCGCTCGACGCCGGGCGTGAGGCCCTTCTGCTCGACCACGCACTTGAGGAACGCCGCCCGCACGCCCGTGTCGGCGATGCCGTCGGTGAGGTCGCGGACGAAGTCGTCGATCATGGGCTCCGGTATGTCCATGAGCAGGCCGGGGCCGCGGTGCTCGTACTGGTGCGGCAGCTCCTCGAAGGCGTAGATGCCGGTCGCGACGATGATGTTCAGGCCGGGCACCTGCTCGGCGATGCGCTGGATGCGCGGGATGTACCTGCCGAGGCCCCACACCGTCGGGTCGACGAGCGTCCGCACGCCCTTCGCGGCCACCGCGTTGAGCTTGGCGACGGCGTCCGCGACCCGGAACTCCTCGTCCCACCAAGCGCCCCTGCCGTAGTTGTCCAGGTGCTCGGTGGCCATGAAGAAGATGTGCTCATGCATCAGGGTCTGGCCGAGGTCGTCGACGTCTACCGGGCCGCGGACGGTGTTGACGGTGGGCATGGTGGGCCTCCATACCGGCTGGTCGGTGTGCGCCAACGTAGGCCCGCCGCACGACCGCCGTCAACCAGCCACTCTGGGATAAAGAGGCTTGGGCCGGGCCAGGCGGGTGCCGCGCACCGCCGCGTCCACCCGCGCCGCCGCCGTGGGCAGGAAAGGCTCCAGTTGTACGGCCAGCGTCCGGCACGCGTGCACGAGCGTGCCCAGCGACGCCTCCTGCCCCGCCCGGTCCTGCTGCCACGGCCGGGTGCGCTCGACGTACCGGTTGGCCTCCTCGACGATCGTCCACACGGCCGCCGCCGCCCTGCGGAAGTCGTACTCCTCCAGAGCGTCGTGCACCGCGCCCGGCACGCCGGCCAGGTCCTCCGCGGGGCCGGGCACGTGGCCGTCCAGGAAGCGGCAGACCATGGTGACGACCCGGTTGACCAGGTTCCCCAGCCCGTTGGCCAGGTCCTCGTCGGCCCTGGCGATCAGGCGTTCCTCGGTGAAGTCGGCGTCGCCCACGCGCGGCACCTCGCGTAGCAGCCACCACCGCACGGCGTCCACACCGTACGAGTCCACGAGCGCCACGGGATCGACCGCGCCGCCCGACGATTTGCTGATCTTCTGCCCGGCCACCGTGAGGTAGTCGTGCACGAAGATCTCCGTGGGTAGCGGTAGCCCGGCGGACAACAACATCGCGGGCCAGTACACGGCGTGAAACCTGATCACGCCCTTGCCCATCAGGTGCACCTTGCGCGGCTCGGCGACCCACCAGCGCTCGTAGTCGCCGCCGTCGAGCGCGGTGATGTAGTTGGCCAGCGCGTCCCACCACACGTAGACCACCTGTGCGGGGTCGCCCGGGACGGGGATGCCCCAGCCGCGGGCGCGGGCGGCCGACCGCGAGACGCTGATGTCCGCCAGCCCTGCCTCCACGAACGCCAGCACCTCGTTGCGCCGCGCGGCCGGCTCGATCCTGAGCCCCCCGTCGCGGATCAGCTCGCTGAGGACGTCCTGGTAGCGGGAGAGCCGGAAGAACCAGTTCTCCTCCGACACCCGTTGCAGCGGCTCCTGGTGCCCCTCGGGGCAGGGGCCCGCTGCGTAGAACTGCTCGCAGCCCACGCAGTAGAGCCCTTCGTAGTGCCGTTGGTAGAGATCGTGCTCGACCGCCCGCCAGATGCGCTCAACCCCCGCACGGTGCCCTGGGTGACTACTTGTCCGAATAAATGAGTCGAAAGACAGATCCAGTGGGCCGCGCAGCCCTTCGAACGCGGCCGCGTTCCTGTCCACCAGCTCCCGCACCGGCACGCCCTCCGCCTCCGCGGCCAGCACGTTCTTCAGCGAGTTGTCGTCGGTGCCGGTCTGGAAACGCACGGGTTCGCCGCGCCGCCGGTGGTGCCTGGCCAGCGCGTCGGCCTGAACGAGCTCCAGGGCGTGCCCGAGGTGCGGGCGGGCGTTGACGTAGGGAATGGTCGTCGTGATGTACATCGGGTGCCTCCCCAAGGGCCCCGGAAACGACGTGAGGCCCCGGATCGCAGGGCCTCAACAAGACGTCGCCGATGAAAGCCCCTAGGGGGCCATCATCACCAGCGAGATCGTCATGCCCGCCATGCTAGCCACTACGCCGCCGCACCGGCCACCCGATAAGACGACCTCGGGTGCCGCCCCCGACCGTCCGCGACCCCGCCCCAGGGGGAGCGGGCGCCGCGGCGGGCGGAGCAGGCGGAGCAGGCGGTGTTTCAGCGGGAGCGGTGTTTCAGCGGGAGCGGTGGCGGGCCAGCCAGATCACCAGACCCACCGCGAACACCGCCAGGCCCGCCAGCACGGACGCCGCCGGCAACGTGGCCGCCAGCACCAAGCACAACCCCAGCCCCAGGACGGGCACCACCTTCGGCGGCGCGCCCTCCTCCCGGGTCAGCGTGAACGCGCACGCGTTGGCGATGGCGTAGTAGACGAGCACACCGAACGACGAGAACCCGATCGCGCCCCGCAGGTCGGCCACAAGCAGCAGCACGATGACCGCGACCCCGACCGCCGCCTCGGCCCGCCGCGGCGTCTGCCGCACCGGGTCCACGGCGGCCAGCACGCCGGGCAGGTCCCGCTCGCGTGCCATGGCCAGCACCGTACGGGAGACGCCGAGCAACAGCGCCAGCAGCGCGCCGAGCGCGGCCACCGCGGCGCCCGCCCCCACGACCGGCGCCAGCCATCCGGCCCCGCCTTCGTTGACGAGGTCGATCAGCGGCGCCGCGGATCGGGCCAGCAGCTCGGGCTGGAGCACGCGGAGCGCCCCCATCGCGACCAGTGCGTAGACGACGAGCGTGATGCCCAGCGCGATGCTCACCGCCCTGGGGATGGTGCGGGCCGGGTCGCGGACCTCCTCGCCGAGCGTGGCGATCCTGGCGTATCCGGCGAACGCGAAGAACAGCAGCCCGGCCGCCTGCAGCACGCCCCACGCGTCGACACCGGCGGGCGCCGTGCCGATGGCAAGCGACGTGGTGAGAAAGGGCTCGGCCGGCGGCGTGTGGGCGAACCAGCCGAAGGTGACCGTCGAGTCCCCGGTGAAGCCCACGACGATCACCGCGGCCAGCACGGCCAGCACGAAGGCCACGATCATCTTGGCCACCCAGGCCGAGCGCCGCACACCGTAGAGGTTGAGCACCGTCAGCGCCACGACGGCGGCGATCGCGAGGGGCCTGGCCAGGCCGGGGGCGACGTAGGCGCCGAAGGTGAGGGCCATCGCCGCGCAGGAGGCGGTCTTGCCGACGGTGAAACCCCAGCCCGCCAGGTAGCCCCACAGCGGCCCGAGCCGCCGCCGGCCGTAGACGTATGTGCCGCCCGACTCGGGATAGCGGGCGGCCAGGCGAGCGGAGGACGTGGCGTTGCAGTAGGCCACGACGGCGGCGACCGCGAGTGAGGCCAGCAGCCAGTAGCCGGCGGCCTCCGCGGCGGGCGCGAGCGCGGCGAACACGCCCGCGCCGATCATCGCGCTCAGCCCCACGACCACCGCGTCCGTGGTGCCCAGCCGCCGCGCCAGCTCCTCGGGCAACGCCCCCGCCTCCTCCGCCGATCGAGCCCCACTCTGCCGCATCCCACCGACAACGCGAAGCGGGAGAAGGGTTACAGCGGGCCGAACACACCGGAACAAAAGCCGGAACGAACCTCAGCGGCGGGCCGGTCAGCGGTCGGTCTGCGGGGAGGGCACCACCAGGACCGGCCGGTGCGTGTGATGCAGGACCCGGTCGGACGTGCTGCCGAGCAGCATCGAGCGCACCCCGCCCAGCCCCCGGGTTCCCGTCACGATGAGCGTGGCGTCGATCTCGTCCGCCACGTCCACGATCGTCGCCCACACCGCCACCGAGTCCGCCTCACACCGCGGAACGGCGTCCAGCCCGGCCTCCCGGGCCAGGTCGGCGCCGTGCCGCGCCAGCTTCCGCATCGCCTCGCCGATCGCCTCGTCCCCGGCCATGTCGCCGTCGATGGTCATCATGAGCCCGGCCGACGCCCTGGCCGAGGTCATCGCGAGCCGCTCCCACACCGTCAGCACGACAGCGGACTCCCCTTTCAAGATTCGGCCCGCGAAGGCGATCGCCGCCTTGGCGTCGTCGGATCCGTCGTACGCGATCAGAATCGTCATGTCAGCCCCCTTCCCCTAGGGCGGTTTTCACGCCTGGCGGACGACCGGCCGGCCCACGAGCGAGTGCCGCAGCATCGACAGCCCGGCCACTGCCAGCACGCCGAGCTCGGTCACGACCACGGCCCGCTGGGTCAGCCCGGCAGGGATGTCGTCGTTGGTGAGCGGGATGCCGAACATGCGCACCACGTACGGGATCACGACCAGCACCAGCGCGCCGAGCGCCAGCCCGCACAGGATCTTCATCGCCTTGGCGTACCGGATCCTGGCCTTGACCAGCAGCAGCCCGGCCGCGGGCATCACCAGGAAGGCGGCGAAGGCGGCGTAGCGGTGGATGCCTCCCGACAGGGACAGCGGCAGGCCGGGCCGGTCGGTGGGGAAGGCGCCGATCAGGAACATGCTCGCGCCCCAGGCCAGCAGCAGCCCCACGATCCAGCGGTTCACGCCTGTCCGGCGCATCGCCTCCGCGATCAACGCGGAGCCCACGGCGAACAATGTCAGCGAGGCGGGGAGGAGCCAGCCGGACTCCTGGAAGGCGTACTCGCTGATGACGCTGTGCAACGGGTCGAGGCCGGCCTCGGCGTGGAGGGTCAGCATGGCGCCGGTCCCGACGCCGATGGCCGTGAATCCACTGACAAGCAATCCCTTCATGCCTCAAAGCTCGTGGAACACGGCCTTCCCGAATATCGGAGATCGGCCCGAAGCGGCCCTGAAGCACCCCCTAATCCTTAGGTCGGGGCGCCCCTGGGCAACCCTTGCTGACCTGTGCGGAAGTGACCCTGAGTAGGGCGTACCCCCTCAGGGTCGATACAGGGATCCCCCCGATTTGACTTAGAGCGCACTCTAAGGGCGACCCTGGAGACATGACGATCCAGGAGGCCGCGCAGCGGTCGGGCCTGAGCGCTCACACGCTGCGGTACTACGAGCGAATAGGGCTCATCCACTCGGTCGGGCGCAACGGCAGCGGGCACCGCGACTACGCCGAGCAGGACCTCCGGTGGCTGGAGTTCCTCACCAGGCTGCGCAGCACCGGCATGCCGATCGCCGACATGTGCCGCTACGCGCAGCTGCGCCGCATGGGGGAGCACACGTCCGACGAGCGCAGAGAGATGCTGGAGCTGCACCGCGAGCGTGTCAGGGCCAGGATCGCCGAGCTCACCCAGGACCTGAAGGTGCTGGACTACAAGATCGATTCCTACAGGGAGCTGGCATGAACAAGCGAACGCTTGGAACCGGCGGTCCCCAGGTCTCCGCGCTCGGCCTCGGCTGCATGGGCATGTCGGAGTTCTATGGACAGGCCGACGAGGCCGAGTCGATCGCCGTCATCCACCGCGCGCTGGACTTGGGCCTCGATTTCCTGGACACGGCCGACATGTACGGCAAGGGAGCCAACGAGGAGCTGGTCGGCCGTGCGATCAAGGGCCGCCGGGACGAGGTGGTGCTGGCCACCAAGTTCGGCGTCAAGCGCGAGGGTTCCAGCCGTTCGATCGAGAACAGCCCGGAGTACATCAGAGCGGCCTGCGACGCCTCGCTGCGGCGGTTGGGCGTGGACCACATCGACCTGTACTACATGCATCGGCGCGACCCGGACGTGCCGGTCGAGGACTCGGTCGGCGCCATGGCCGAGCTGGTCAAGCAGGGCAAGGTGCGCTACCTGGGCCTGTCGGAAGTGAGCGCCGAGACGTTGCGCGAGGCGGTCTCCGTGCATCCGATCGCCGCGTTGCAGAGCGAATACTCGCTGTTCACCAGGGGGCTGGAGGCGGAGATCCTGCCCGCGGCCAGGGAGGTGGGCACGGCGCTGGTCGCGTACTCGCCGATCAGCCGCGGCCTGCTGACCGGCACCTTGCCGCGTTCGGAGGAGTTGCCGGCGGACGACTTCCGCCGCCACATGCCACGCAATGTGGGCGAGAACGCCGAGCACAACGCCAAGCTGGTGGCTGAGGTGACCAGGATCGCCGAGGCGGCCGGCATCACCGCCGCGCAACTGTCGCTGGCGTGGCTGCTCGCCCAGGGCGAGGACATCGTGCCGATCCCGGGCACCAAGCGGCTGAAGTACCTGGAGGAGAACGCGGCGGCGGCCGCCATCACGCTGACGCCCGAGCAACTCGACGCCCTGGCGGCAGCCGTGCCCCCGGACGCCGTCCGTGGCACGCGCTACCCGAACATGTCCGAGGTCGAACGCTGAACGCGCCCCGCGCGGCCCCTTTCTCCGAAGGACCTGCACCGGGTTACGGCGCGGCGGAGACGGCGGGCGGCCGTTGTGCTGTGCGGAAACGCCTCTCAGGGCGCGTCGAAGTAGGCGCGGATGGTGGTGGCGCCGGCCTGCGTGTGCACGCGCACGAGATCACTGAGCAGGTTGACGATGAGCAGCCCACGCGATCCCGAGCGACGCGGATCAACCGGCCGGCGCCCGGCCAGCGGGTCGGCGATGTGCCCCCTGTCACTGACCTCGCACACCAGCCGGCCGTCTTCCGCCCAGACCCTGATGAGGCCGGACCCGCCCCCGTGGTCGAGGCTGTTGGCGCCCAGCTCGGCCGCGGTCAGCCGGATGTCGTCGAGCCGGTCGCCGGCGAAGCCCATCAGGACCGCCTGCCGCGTGGCCATGCCACGCGCGGCCGACAGGTTGGTGTGATCGAAACGCAGCGACTGGAACTCCTTGGGCTCATCCAGCGGCCGGTTGTGCCCCTCGACCACCAGATCGGGCGCGTAGTCGTCGCTGTACCACTCCCCCGACACGTCGCGCAGCACAGGATGGGTGCGTGCGGCCTCGCGGATGACCTCCGGCACCAGCCCCACGGTGTCGTACGGGCACAGGATCGTCACGTCCCGCCCCGCGAACGACAGGTTGATCAGCGCCTCGTGCTGGGCGCAGGCGGGATATTCCGTCTCGCTGCGCCCCGGCCAGATCGGCTCCCCGATGATCCGCACGTGCCCGTCGCGGTGCCGATCGGCGAAGTCACGCAGCACCGCCGGGATGATCCGCCCCGGGTTGCGCCCGGCCACGGTCATGTCGAGCAGCCGCACGGCACCCGCGTCCGCGCCCAGCTCGGCCTCGATCATGGCGAGATTCCTGGGTGGCACCGCGACCGCGACCGGCTCTCCCGCCGCCAGGCCTTCCCGCACGAAAGCCGTGGTCGCAGCCACATATTCCTGGTCGCTCCGGTAGAAGAGCGCAGGGTGCGAGAATGGTTCAGCCAGCATCAGCTGTCACGCTACCCAACGATGATGACTTCATGGCAGTCCGTTGGGTACGTATTGCGGTGTGAAGAGAGTCCAGGTCATCCAGCGCCCCCGTCCTCCACGCCTGCTGCCACCCCTCGATCTGCGCACCCCTTCCGGCCGACAGCTCCCGTTCTGAGCGTGGCGGATCTATGCTCATGACATGTCGGAATTGGAGATGCGGGTCTCCGACGAGGATCGTGATCGAACGACACGCCGCCTGCAACACGCGTTCAGCGAGGGCCGTCTTACCCAACTGGAGCTCGAAGACCGGCTCGAGGTGGCCCTGACCGCCAAGACGTACGGCGACCTGCTCGGACTGATCACCGATCTTCCGGATGAGCAACCGCAGGTCGACGACGTGGTCGAACTGGACGCGACCCACGGCAACCTCAAGCGCTCGGGCGACTGGGCGGTGCCGCGGCGCCTGCGGGTGTCGACCAAGTACGGCAGCGTCGAGCTCGACTTCTCCGAGGCGGTCGTCACCCATCCGGTCGTGCACGTCGAACTGGACCTCGTCTACGGATCCGCCAAGATCATCCTGCCCGAGGGCGGGGTGGCGAACGTGGACGGGTTCCGCAGCGACTACAGCCAGCCCAAGAGCGCCGTGCCGAGCCGCCCCCGCCCCGGCACGCTCCACGTGGTGGTCACGGGCAGGTCGAAGTACGGCGGGCTCGTCGTGCGTTATCCGCGCAAGCGCTGGTTCACCACCTGAGCCTGACCGGCCTGCGCACGATCTTCGACCGGACGCGCCGATAACGCCGCAGGTCACCGCGGCCAAGCGGCACCAGCGCCCCATCACGATGGCGCGCATACGAGACTGTCCCGACATCGGCCGCTTTACATCGGCTTGATACCGATGGTGTTACTGGGGTGCAAGTGATGGTCAAGTGTGGGCCCATAATGTTCCCTTCGTTCGCTAAACCTACGAAGGGCACTGGAAATGACACCCCCTCGCCGTCGTCTGGCCGTCGCGGCCGCGACGCTGACTCTTGCCGTCCTCACCATGACGGGCTGTGGTGCTCTGGGCCAGGCCGTTGACTGCAACACCGCTGCCAACGAGGCCACCAAGATCATGACCGACTGGAGCTCAGACGTCACCAAGAACGCCACCGACACCAAGGCCATCGGCACGGCCTCCAAGACGGCGGCGGACAAGACGAAGGAGCTCGCCGGCAAGTACGACGGCGACGTCGCCGCGGCGCTGAACGACCTCGCCGCCGGCTTCGAGACCATGGAGAAGGGCGACCTGAACGGGGTCACCGAGTTCACCGGCAAGATGAACGGTTTCTCCCAGAAGATCACCGCAGCCTGCACCTGATGATGGGTCCCGCGGTCGCCGCTCCGCCTGTGGGGGGCAGGTCGGCGCGGCGGCCGCGCCACATTCGTATGGATTCGTTCTAGTCTTGCTGCCCGTGACGGGTGACACGCTCGCGGCGCGTGCGGGGGTAGACGCCGCTGCCGCCTCATGGAGGATCCGGCTTTCCGGCCACCGCCCGCGGGTGGGCGCGATCGCGCTGCTCGCCGCGGTGGCCTATGCCGTGCTGGGGCTGGTCAAGCTGGCGTCCTTCCGGGCCAGCACGTTCGACCTGGTGATCATCGACCAGACGGTGCGCAACTACGCCGCCTTCCGGCCGCCGTACGCGCCGGTGCTCGGCATGTTCCATGGGCGCGGCATGGACTACCTCCAGCTCGCCGATCACTTCTCTCCCGCTTACGCGCTGCTCGCGCCGTTCTACTGGATCCACGACGGGCCGGAGACCCTGATCGTGGTGCAGGCGGTGCTGTTCGCGGCGGCGATCCCGTTCCTATGGCGCTTCACCAGGCGGGTGCTGGGCGTGGCGCCCGCTTATCTGGTCTCCGTGGCGTACGCGCTGTCGTGGCCGGTGTCGCAGGCGGTCGTGTTCGACGCGCACGAGGTCATGTTCGTCCCGCTGCTCACCGCGATCGTGATCGAGCGTTATCACGCCGGGCGCATGGCGCCGGCGCTCCTGGCGATGATCGGGCTCCTCCTCGTCAAGGAGGACATGGGGCTCATGGTGGCGGGCTTCGGCCTGTGCTTGTTCGTCATGGGCGAACGATGGCGGGGCGCCATGTGCGCGGTGCTCGGCATCGGGGCCGTGCTGCTCACCCGCGGTCTGGTGACCGCGGTCTTCGGCGGCGACGCCAAGGACTTCTGGGCCTACGGGCACCTCGGGAGCGACATTCCCGGCGCGGCCCTGGGGATCATGCGGGACCCGCTCGCCGCGCTGCTGCTGCCGTTCAGCGAGGAGGCCAAGGTCGACACGCTGTTCCTGCTGGCGTGGCCGACGCTCATGTTGTGCCTGCTCTCGCCGCTGTCGCTGGCGGCGCTGCCGCACGTGCTCGAACGTATGTTGTCCGACCGTGTCCAGTGGTGGCAGGCCGACTTCCAGTACAACGCGTTCACCGTGGTGATCCTGTTCTGCGCGGGCGTGGACGGGCTGGCCAGACTGCTGCGGTGGTACTCCGAGGACGACGGGAAGAGCCCGGCCGGAGAGAGCGAAGCCGATGGCGGGAAGAGCTCGGCCGGAGAGAGCCAAGCCGACGAGGGCCGAAGCGGCCCCGACCCTAGGCACGCCCAGATCAAGCTGGCCTGGTCCGTGGCCGTCTGCGCGGTCGCGCTCACGCTGGTCCCGAAGTTCGCCTTGGACCAGCTCTACCATCCGGCCTTTTACAAGGGGGATCCCAAGGCGGCCGCCGCCGCGGAGGCGGTGAGCAAGGTCCCTTCGGGCGTCACCGTCGAGGCCGTCAACTCGGTCGGCCCGGCGCTGACCTCGCGCGCCACCGTCCTGCTATGGTCGCCCACCCCGCGCGGCGCGCCGTGGGTGGTGGCCGACACGTTCCGCTGGGAGTACCCGTTCGGCTCGCTCGGCGATCAGCTCGCCAAGGTCAACGAGCTGCAGGGGCAGGGGTACGTGAAGGTGTTCGAACGCGACGGTTACGTGGTTCTACGGCGCTGAGTGCCTAGTGCGAGCCGCGGGCCTGCTGGTAGGCCCGTTCGAACCCCTGGAGCACCGTCGGCCACGAGCCGGCCGTGGGCGACGTGGCACGGTTGTGCGCGGCGATGGACTCGCGCAGCCCGGCGTCCACGCACAGCAGCGCCACCGCACGGGCCAGGTCGCCGAGCGTGCGCCCCAGCAGCCCCTCAATGCCGTCCTTGACGAAGTCGGCGACCCCGCTCTGCGCCCTGGCCACCACCGGCACCCCCGCCGCGCGGGCCTCCAGCGCCGCGATGCCGAACGACTCGCGCGGGGCCGGCGCCACGAAGACGTCGGCCGACTCCAGGACCTTGGCGATCTGCTCCCTGGTGTAACGGCCCGGCAGCGACACCCAGTCGCTCATCCCGTGCCTGGCCAGGAACCGCTCCATCTGCCCGCGAGCGGGCCCGTCGCCGACGATCGTGGCCCGCATGGGGATCCTGGCCGGCACCCGGGCACGCGCGGCCTGCAGGAGCCTCAGCAGCCGCACCGGCTGCTTGCGCGGCGCCAGCCGCCCCACCGCCACGACGTGCACCTCCTCCCGCCGATCCGGCGCTCCGGAGCTCGCGGGAGGCGGCGCCCAACCCGACAGGTCGAGGCCGTTGGAGACCACGCGCACCGGCACGCCCGGCCCGGCCACCGCGCGGATGGGCGCCGCCGCGGCGTTGCTGACCGTGGTGGCCACCAGTCCCCACCGCTGCCAGCCGAACGCCAGCCGCAGCAGCCGGTAGACCCCCCGGGTGACCGGATCCCACATGCTGTGCACGGTCACGACGCACGGTGTCCCCGCCCGCACCGCCGCTCGCACGCCCATCCAGGCGAACGGCGACACCGCCCCTGTGTGCACATGCACCACGTCGGGACGCGACGAGGTGATCCACCGCGTGAGATGCCCCACGCCGAACGGGTGCACCGGCAGGTCGAACGGCATCCTGGCGACGATCCTGCGCACGCCCGGCAGCGGCTCGCCCTTGGTCGCCGTGGCCACCGCCACCTCGTGTCCGGCCGCCCGCTGCATGCGTACGAGATCGGCCACCTGGACCTCGATCCCGCCGAGTCGCGGCAGGTAACAGTCACTCACGTGAAAGATCCGCACCCCTCCCAGACTAATCTGGGCGTGTGCCTCCACGTACCGCTGTGTTCTTCCATGCCCACCCCGACGACGAGGCCCTGCTGACGGCGGGCACCATGGCGATGCTCGCGGCCGAGGGGCACCGTGTGGTGCTCGTCGTGGCCACGGCGGGCGAGCGCGGCCTGGCCGACATCGAGCCTGGCGATGCGCTGGGCGAGACCAGGATGAAGGAGCTCTACAAGTCGGCGGCGGTGCTGGGCTGCGCCCGTGTCGAGTGCCTCGGCTACGGCGACTCGGGGCTGAGCCCGAAGGGCGGCAGCGCGGACGAGCGGCCGGACAACGCCTTCATCGACGCAGACACCGAGAGGGCGGCCAAGGCTCTGGCCTCGATCCTGCAGGAGGAGAAGGCCGACCTGCTGGCGATCTACGATCCGGCCGGCGGCTACGGGCATCCCGATCACGTGCAGGTGCACCGGGTGGGCAAGCGGGCCGCGCAGATCGCCGGCACGGAGATCGTGCTGGAGGCCACGGTCAACCGGGATCCGCTGGTGCGGCTGCTCAAGCTGGCGAGCCGGTTCTACAAGTTTCCGCCGGAGTTCGACGTGCGGACGTTCGAGAGCGCGTACTCACCGGGTGAGACCATCACCCACTGGGTAAATGTCCGGAAATATACGAAACAGAAGCGGGCCTCGATGGCCGCGCACGTCTCCCAGGCCAGCGGCGGCGACAGCGACCGCACGCTCGCCGTCCTGCTGAAGGTCCCGCGCCCGATCTACCGCTTCGTCTTCGGCACCGAGTGGTACGTTCGCCGCGGCCTTCCCGAGGGGACTCGCCTGCGTCATCCCTTCGAGCAGTGGCCCAAGTAATACTTCCGGACGAAGAGACCGCCCGCCGCGACCCGGCAGACTGGACTCCGATGAAGAACAAGTGGCTGCAGATCGCCCTGTCCGTGCTGTCGCTCGGGCTGGCCGTGCTGCTCGTGCTCTATTTGCCGCAGATCGTGCGCGCCCTCACCGGCAAGCCCGTCTCCTGGGCGGAGATCGGCGCGGTGTTCGGCTCGCTCGGCGCGGGCGAGATCGCCCTGATGACCGCGCTGTGGCTGCTGAGCCTGCTGGCCTACACGTTCGTGCTGACCAACTCGCTGCCCGGGCTCAACAACCTGCAGGGCCTGACGCTCAACGCGGCCGGCAGCGCGGTGAGCAACCTGCTGCCGTTCGGCGGGGCGGTGGGGGTGGCGCTGTCGTTCGCGATGACCAGGGGCTGGGGTTTCCCCAACCGGTCGATCGTGGTCATGACGCTGGTCAGCGGCATCTGGAACACGTTGTTCAGATTCATTCTCCCGGCCATCGGGATCATCGCGCTGCTGATCGCGGGCGAGGTGCCCAACACGACGGTCGCCAACGCGGGCTGGACGGGCGCGATCTCCATCCTGGTGCTGTGCGCGGTCGTGGCCGCCGCGCTCTACTGGCAGCGCGCCGCCGACGTGCTCGGCCGGGCGCTCGACGGGATCACCCGGCTGCTGCGCCTGAGGATCGACGCCTCCCAGGCATTCCACCGGCTGCGTGCCGACACCGCCGGCGTCGTCAGGACCCGGTGGCCCGGCCTGTCGCTGGGCATGATGTTCTTCCTCGGCTTCCAGTGGGCGATCATGGCGGCCTGCATGCACGCCACGGGCGCCTGGCCGGGGCTGGCGCAGTCGATCGCGGTCTTCGCCCTGTCGCGGATTCTCACCAGCGCCGTGATCACGCCGAGCGGGGCCGGGATCATGGAGAGCGGCGTGGTGATTTTGCTCACCACCGCGTTCGCCGTTCCCGCGGCTCCGGCCACCGCGACCGCACTGCTTTTCGGCTTCTGGACTTACACTATCGAGATCCCGTTCGGCGGCCTGGCACTGGGCGCATGGGCACTGCTGCGCAGGCGCAACGGCCGGAACGCCGGCACGGAGTCCCCATCCGCGATCTCGAAGTCGAAGGCCCCCCAGTGACAATCCCAAACCCCTCACGTACTTATCAACCACGGGCCTTGTGCGTGATTCGTAGGCCCGCATAGCGTGGCGGCTGACATGGTGGCGTTCCGAGTTCTGGGGCCAGTCGAGGCGTACGAACACGACGACGAACTCGACCTCGGCGGGTTGCGGCAGCGGGCCGTCCTCGCCCGACTTCTCGTGGCCAGAGGTCAGGTTGTACCGGTTGACACGCTTCTTTACGATCTGTGGGACGACGATGCGGCAAAGGGCGCGCAGTCGGGCCTGCAGGTCTACATCTCGCGCCTGCGCAGAGTGCTGGAGCCTGGCCGCCCGCGCGGTGGGCCGAACCGGCTGTTGGTGACGGTCGCGTCCGGCTACGCGTTGCGGGTGGCCTCCGACCAGGTCGACGCGCTCAGATTCGAGCAGCTCGTCCGCGCGGCGGGCGAGCACCTGGAGGAGGGCGACCCGCAGTCGGCACGAGGCCGCCTGGAGAAGGCGCTCGGTCTGTGGCGCGGCACCCCGTACTCCGACTTCGCCGACCAGCAGTGGGCCGAGGCCGAGGTCAACCGGCTGACCGAGCTGCGCCTGGTGGCGCGCGAGCGGCACGCCGACACCGGGCTGCGGCTGGGCATGCACGCCGAGACCGTGCCGGACCTGGAGGCTCTCACCACCGAGCACACGCTGCGCGAGGAGGGCTGGCGGCTGCTGGCGCTGGGGCTCTACCGCTGCGGCCGGCAGGGCGACGCCCTGGCGGCGCTCCGCAGGGCCAGGAACATCCTGGCCGACGAGCTCGGCATCGACCCGGGGCCGGCGCTGCGCAAGCTGGAGTCCGACATCCTGGCGCAGTCGCCGGAGCTGGAGCTGGCCATGCCCGCGCGGCCCTCGCGACCGGCGCCGGCCACCACCGACACCTGGCCGCCCCGTCCCGCCGCGCCGGTCGAGCCACCGCCGCTGGAGCCCGAGCCGTTCGTGGGCCGCGACGCCGAGCTGGCCAGGCTGACCACGACGGCCTCGCGCACGGGCCGGCTCCAGGTCGCGATCGTGACCGGGGTCGCGGGCGCGGGCAAGACCACGCTGCTGCGCCAGTTGGCGGGCAAGCTGGGCGGCGACGGCTGGATCACCTCCTCCGGCGCCTGCCCCGACTCCAGCGCCACCCCGCCGGGGTGGGCGTGGGTGGAGATCCTGCGCACGCTCGTCGGCATGACGGGCGCGGGCGAATACGCGCAGTTGCTCGCGCCGCTGCTGGACGACGCCGCGCCCGACCCTGACGAGGACGAGGTGTCCGGCGGGTTCCGGCTGCACCGCGCGGTCGGCGGCTACCTGGCCGGGATCGCGCGGCGGGCGCCGGTGCTGGTGACGCTCGAGGACCTGCACTGGGCCGACGACCAGACGCTGGCGCTGCTGCGGGCCCTGCCGAGCCTGCTGGCGACCAGCCGCGTGCTGCTCGTGGTGACGTGCAGGGAGAGCGAGCTGAACGACCGCCAGTCCGACGTGCTGGCCGCGCTGGCCCGGCTCGGACCGGTCCGGGTGGGCCTGTCGGGGCTCGACCCGAAGGCCGTGGCGGAGCTGGTCAGGGCGACGTGCGTGCGCGAGATCGACGAGGACGCGGTCGAGTCGATCGTCGAGCGGACCGGCGGCAACCCGTTCTTCGTCCGCGAGACCGTGCGCCTGCTGGACTCCGAGGGCGCGGCCGACCGGGCCCGCGCCACCGAGGTGCTCTCCCAGGTGCCGTCCGGCGTGCGCGACGTGCTGCGGCGGCGCATCTCGCGGCTGCCGTCCGGCGCGCAGCAGATCCTGCTCCAGGCCGCGGTGATCGGCCGGGACGTCGATCTCGACGTGCTGATCGCGGTGGCCGGTGACGAGGACGCGGTGATCGAGGCGGTCGAGGCGGCGCTGCTGACCGGGCTGGTGACCGAGCCGGGCCCAGGGCTGCTCAGGTTCGACCACGACCTGGTCCGCGACACCATCTACTCCGACGCCTCCCGGCTGCGCCGCGCCAGGTTGCACGCGGCCGTGGCCGGCGTGATCGAGCAGCACACGCCGGCCGACGTGGCCGCTCTGGCGCACCACTACTTCCTGGCCGACGCGGCGGAGAAGGCGGTCCACTACGCGGGCCTGGCGGCCGAGCAGGCCGAGCGGCGCTTCGCCCACCGCGAGGCGGCCACGTTGTGGGAGCAGGCCATCGCCGCGTTCGACCGGTCCCGCAACGACGAATCGGGCGCGCAGACGCCGGAACGCGCTAAGGAGCGCCTGCGGCTCATGTTGCGCCAGATCCGGGCGCTGGCGTTGTGCGGCGACATGACGGCCGCGCGGCTGCTGCGCCGCCAGGCCATGGACGCCGCGCTGCCGCTGGGCGACCTGGAGATGACGGCGAAGGTGGCGGCGTCGCTGGCCGTGCCGCACAAGGGCATGGCACGCGACTTCACCCGCACCGCGTGGGAGATCGTCGACGTCACCGAGAAGGCGCTCATGGAGCTGCCCGCGGGTGAGCAGCGGCTGCGCGCCAGCCTGCTGACCACGCTCGCGCTGGAACTGGAGGGCTCCTCCTCGCCGGAGCGGGGGCGGCAGGCGTCGCTGGAGGCGCTGGAGCTGGCCCGGCAGAGCGGCGACCCCGCACTGATCGCGGCGGCGCTGAGCGGGCGGTTGCGGCAGTCGTACGACATCCCGGCCGTGGACACCCGGGAGAGCATCGGCAGGGAGCTGCTGGAGGTCGCCCAGCGTTCGGGGCAGATGGCCACGCAGGCGCTGGCGCACCTGGTGTTACTTGAATGCGCGGCGGCCAGGGGCGAATTCACCACGGCCGACGAGCACGCGGCCGCCGCCGACCAGTTGGCCAGGCAGTACGACCTGTCGGCGCCGGCCGCGGTCGTGGTCTGGTACGGCGGCATGCGGCTCATGATCGCCGGCGACTACGCGGGCGCCGAGCGGGCCTACCGCGAGGCGGCCAGGATGACCGCGCGGGCGGGCATGCTGGAAGGCCGCCAGGACCTGCCGCTGATCACGATGTTCTGCCTGCACCTGGTGGACGGGCGGGCCGCGGAGACCGTCGACCAGCTGGCGGAGAAGCATCACAGCGGCGCCAAGTGGACGCTCGACGCCTACGCGCTGGCCCTGGCCTCGGCCGGGCACGTCAACGACGCCAAGGCCGTGGCCGCCACGCGCCCGCCGGTGCGCCCCGACTTCCTCTACGAGCTGGCGATGACCTGGCGAGCGCTGGCCGGCATGCTGCTGGACGACCGGGAGCGGATGGTCGACTGCTACGACAAGCTCAAGCCGTTCGCCGACCGGGTGGCGGGCGCCGGCACCGGTGTGGTGGCGCTGTGGCCGGTGGCGCTGACGCTCGGCGACCTGGCCATCCGCCTGGGACAGCCGGACGCGGCGCGGGACCATTACACGAAGGCTCTGGAGGTGGCCGAGCGGGTGGGCGTGCCGCGCTGGGTGGAGGCGGCCCAGCGGTCGGTCAGCAGCTCACCTGGAAACGGTCGCTCTTGACGGTCTTGGCGTCTTCGGCGGTCAGCTCGACGCGGTACCAGCCGGGGTTGCCGGTGATCTGGGGCCGCCACTCGACGGTCCGGGCGGCGCCGGCGAAGCCGTCGTGGTCGACGAGGTAGGTGCGCCAGCTCTTGGTGGCGGAGCTCCAGCGGGACAGCCGCCAGCCGTACGCCATGCCCTGGGCGGGGTCGGGGTTGAGCACCACGCTGCGGGCGACGTACGACTTGGCGCACCCGGCGCCGCCGTCGGCCAGGACGCTCACGGTGACCTTGCCGGCCTGGGCGGACAGCCGCTCCGTGATGGGCACCTCTTGGGCCGACAGGCTGACGGTCCGAGCGGGCTCGGGTGTGGAGCTGGCGCTACTGTAGGCGGAGAAGCCGACGTACGCGCTGGTGAAAGCGAGGGCGGCCACGAACAACTTGGCCGCGTTCGCGGTGCCACTGGCCAGGACGGCCGCGCTTCTCGTTGTCGACATCTTCAACACCCCTTTTTGGCTCACCCCTAGAGTGGAGTTAGGTGGTTGAGTGCTGGTTGTCGGCGAGTTGCACCTTTTGCTGGGGGCTTGCAAGCCGGTGTGGCAATCACTTGCACCTTGAACTAAGGTAAGGCTGACCTAAGGCTTCAGGAGGGCGGGCCGATGGACGATTTCGCCAGGCCGTTCTGGCTGGGCCTGCCGTACTGGCTGGTGGGCGCCATCCTGATCCTCGCCCTGTTCGGCGCGTTCCAGGTCTACTACTGGGTCGGGCGCAAGCTGGGTGACAAGCTCTACGACTCTCGCATCGGCGTCAAGGTGGGCCGCGAGCGGATCGCGAAGATCGAGCGGGTCGTCGAGAAGTGGGGCGCGCTGGCCGTCTACGGGTGCTTCTGGGTGCCCATGCTGCGGCACACGCTTCCGTGGGTGGCCGGCGCGCTCCGGGTGTCCTATCCCTGGTACGTGGTCGCGAGCGCGCTGGGCTGCCTGACCTGGGCGCCCATGTGGTGGTTCGGCCTGACCGCGGTGGTGTGGGGCTGGCTGGAGCTGGCCGGGCGATCGCCGGTCACGGCGGCGGTCGTCGCCGTGCTGGCCGTCGCGGGGGTGACCTGGCTCATGGTGCGGCGGCGCAGGAAGAAGCAGCGCTCCGTGGATGAGAAGCTCCTGGTGTCATAGCTCCTCACCGCTCAGGTCCACGATGACGGCGTCCACGGCGTTCCTGCGTACCGTCTCGATGCCGTTCACGCAGGCGACCTTGGTCGGGTAACCCTCGCCCACCGCCAGCGTCTGCCCGTTGTTCGCGACGAGCGCGAAGCGCCAACCGCCCTGCCCGTCCTCGCTGATGACGAACCTCCCTGCCACGGTGGCCCCTCCCCCTCCTGCTCCGATCTAACATTCGTTTACCCCCGCCTGATGCGGCTTTATGGCGCTACTTCGCAAACGAACCCTTGATCTCCTGCCAACATGTTTGGCATGCGTATTGCGGGATTGATCAGCTCTGTCGTACTCGCAGTGGTTGTGGGAGTCTCCTCCCCCGCCGCCGCGGCCGAGGCGCCCACCGTGAAGGCCACGTCGGCGTACGTCGTCGACTCGGCGGGAACGATCCACCTCGGCAAGCGCGAGACGCGCCGGGTGCCGGTGGCCAGCCTGGTGAAGGTCATGACCGCGTACGTCGTGCTGCGCGAGGCCCACCTGAGCGACACGATCACGATCACCGCGACCGATGTGAAATACGCCGCCCGTGGCGGCGCCGCCACGGCGGGGCTGAAGAAGGGCGAGCGCCTCACGGTCAGAGACCTGCTGTACGGGCTCATGCTGCCTTCAGGCGCGGACGCGGCCAACGCCCTGGCCCGACACTACGGCCCGGGCAAGACGGCCTTCGTCGCCAAGATGAACAGCACCGCCCGCGCCCTCGGCCTGACCGACACCCGCTACACCAACGCCGACGGCATGCCCACGCCGGCCAACGGCGGCTACTCGACGGCCGTCGACCAGGCCCGGCTGGCGCAGCAGGCGCTGGCGAGCAGCACGTTCAGGACCGTGGTCGGCAAAGAGACGTACAAGGTGGCCAAGACCTCGCTGCACCGGGCGCACACGTGGCGCAACTCCAACAAACTGCTGGCCCGGGCGGACGGGGTGCTGGGTGTGAAGACCGGGTACACGAACGCGGCCGGCTACTGCCTGTTGTTCGCGGGCGAGCGCGGCGGCCGGCAGGTGGTCGGCGTGTTGCTGAACGACGCCAACGAGCGCCGCTTCAGCACGGCCGAGCGGCTCCTGGACCACGCGGAGGAGCAGATCACCGGCGGCTAGCCCCGCGTCTTGGGACGGGGCCTTCGAAGAGGGAGACGGCCCTGGGAAGGGGGCTGAGACCGGCGAGGCTAACCGAAGGTCATGTGGCCCGCGCCGGGCAGGCGCTCCAGGCCCTGGGTGGCGCAGCTGAGCAGCCCCGTGCCGGGCGTGATGCCGCCGTGGGTCTGCTCACCCCTGAGCGGTCCCGCCGTGACGGCGCCGGTGAGCAGGGCGTCGGCCGGACGCTGGGTGGCGAGGTGGTCGCCCCGGCTGCGGAGCGTCGAGGTGCCGACGGGGCGGCCGTCCCCGCCGAACCAGGTGATGACGGCGCGGCCGTGAACCCGGCGCGCGCTCGTGCACGAGAGCACGGCGGTGGCCCGCAGGGCGACCCAGCCGGAGCGCAGGCCGGGCGCCGAGCCGTCCGGCGACGTGCAGTCCGTGAGCTGGAGGTGGCCCCGGACGGCGGCGCGCCGGGGCGCGAGCCCGACCCACGGCCGGAACACCAGCGGCCGGCCTGGCGGCGTGGTGACCGCGCAGGTCAGGGCGGCTGACGGGCTTCGGGCGCCGCCCACCCCCGGCGGGCTCAGCGAGCTCCCCGCATCAGCGCTCAGCGGTCCCGCCGCGGTTGCGACGGCGATGATCCAAGCCATGTTCACGGACCCCTCCCTGGGTAATCGGTCCGTCACATTCTGCAGCATCATGCCGTGCGGCACGCCGGATCCAGGCGGTCGGCCGTCCACCTGAGCGAATGCGCCAGCCGTACGCGAACGCCGCCCCGATCCCGGTGCGGCCTGCGCGGCGCACCCGGCAGCGCGTCGCCCAGCGACTCCCGGTAGCCCATCGCCGTCCGGTGTGCGAGGACTTGCATGGCATCCATATGACCCTCCTTAATCAATTAAGACCTTAATTGATTAAGAACGCCCCTGCAAGGTCTTCGGTACGGTTGGACGATGGCCAGGGTCACGCTCCAGACGATCGCCGACCGGCTCGGCGTCTCCCGGGCCACCGTGTCCTACGCCTTCTCCCGGCCCGACCAGCTCAGCGAAGGGCTGCGGCAGCGGATCCTGGAGGTGGCCGACGAGCTCGGCTACGCGGGGCCCAACCCGACCGCACGCTCACTGCGTCTCGGGCGGGCGGGGGCGCTCGGGCTGATCTTCAGCGAGACGCTGGCCTACGCGTTCGCCGACCCGTACGCGATCGGCTTCTTCCAGGGACTGGCCACGGCCGCCGAGGACGCCGGGGTGGGGCTGCTCATCCTGCCGCTGCCGCACGGCGACCGCCGCAGCGAGACCGTACGCGACGCGGTCGTGGACGCCTTCTGCGTGGTCTCGCTGCCGGACGGGCATCCGGCGCTGGCGGAGGTGCTGGCCAGGAAGTTGCCGGTCGTGATCGTGGACGAGCCGTACGTGCCGGGCCACCCGTTCGTCGGCATCGACGAGCCCGCGGCGGGCGCGGCGGCCGCCCGGCACGTGCTGGAGCTCGGGCACCGGCGGATCGGGGTGGCCATGGTGGGCCTCCACGACGACGGCCACACCGGCTGGGCCGACCCGTCGCGGCAGGAGGGCGCGGCGTTCGAAGCCATGCGCCGGCGGCGCGGCGGCTACCAGAGCGCGTGCGAGGAGGCCGGGCTGGACTGGGCGGGAGTGCCGTTCTACGAGGTGGCGCGCAACTCGCGCGAGGCCGGCCGGAAGGCGGGGCACGCGCTGCTCGGCCGCTCTCCGCGGCCCACCGCGATCCTGACCAACACCGACGTGCTGGCGCTGGGCGTGCTGGACGCGGCGGCCGATCTGGGGTTGGAGGTGCCTGGCGAGCTGTCGGTGGTGGGGTTCTCCGACAGTGCCGCCGAGGAGGCCGGGCTCACGACGATCAGGCAGGCCAAGCAGGAGATCGGCGAGACGGCGGGGCGGCTGTTGTTGTCGGGCGGCACGACCGGGCCCGAGCGCCTGATCTTCCCCCACGAGCTGATCGTCCGCTCCTCCACCGCCCCGCCCCCCGCGGGTCAGGCCTGACGCCTGGTCCGGCGCTCAGCGCCGCCGGCCGCCGGCCGCCCTGTGCTGGAAGGTCTGCGCGCCGGCGCGATGCACGGCGGCCTTGACCAGACCGAAGATCGCACCCTGAACGGTGGCGGCGACGAGGACCTCCGTCCACCCGCGCTCCAGGTCACCGGCGTCCGGCGTGTCGTCGTCCCCGGAGGTCAGCTTCCACACCCGTTTGAACAACGCGGCCGCCAGCGCGGCGCTGGCCATACTCATTCCCAGCGATACGGCTTTCTCAAGGGGTTGCATCTCGACATCTCCTCACGATGAGAACTGCCCTGTGCCCCTTATCACGCTTCTAAACGCACATATGCCATTAACGGGACGAACTGTCCTGGCGAGGCCCAGTCCTATGGGGTACGGTTCACTCGCCATGCGACGGACAGGAATGGCCCCCCAATGTCGATGCGAACCTCGCGGACTGACAGTCGGAGAACCTTCCAAGCAGCAAATCCCCTGAGCACTTGAGAAGGAATGTGCCATGGCGAGACTCATCGAGGTGCGCGCGACGATCGCGGGCCGCACAAAGGCGGCCGCGATCGCCAACGGCATTCTGCGTGCGGGCCTGGCGACGTCCATCGACATAGAGCAGGTGCCGCACCCGTCCATCAGCGCCTGGCAGCTCACGCTCATCACGACGGTCCAGCACGCCGAGACCCTCGAACAGCACATCAGGGGCAGCGGCGAAGTCGGCCCGATCGTCAGCCGGCCGGTCGCCCACGACGTCGACGACTATCCGGACTGGCTCACCAACCAGTCCTGAACCGTCAGCGCAGGTGCGCGGCGGTCCAGCAGCTCGTCCTGCCGGGCTTGCCGCACGTCGCCAGATCGTCGAGGACCTTGGCGAGCTCGGCCGTCCTTGGATTGCCGGGATCGTTGGTCTCCTGATGAGGATCGGTGACGGTGTTGTAGTACTCGGGTTTCGGGTCACCCTTGTACTCGACGTAGAGCTCGCCGGCGGTGCGCACGGCGGCGTACCTGGGGGGCGTGGGGTTCCCCACCTTGCGGGGGTCCGCGTCGGGGTCGGTGCCCGGCGCGAGGGGGTTCGGCTTGACGTGCTCGATCAGCGCCGCGTTCCGCCAGTCGCGCACCGGGCGGCCCTGGATGAGGGGCAGCAGGCTGCGCCCGTCTCGGCCGTCACGCAGCGCCGGGTCGATCCCGGCCATGTCGAGGAAGGTCGCGAACAGGTCCACGTTCTGGGCGATGGCGTCGGTAACAAGGTCGTCCTGCCGCCCCGCGACCGGACGCTTGACCAGCAGCGGCACCCGGACGTCGTGGTCGTAGGCGGTGGTCTTCCCGCGTACCAGGCGATGCTGGCCGAGGTGGAATCCGTTGTCGCTGGTGAACACGACATACGTGTTCCGCCGCTCCCGCTCCGTCAGCGAGGCGAGCACACGTTCCACCATGTCGTCGATCGACTGCATCATGCGGATCCGGTTGCGGAAGTCGGTGCGCAGCTCCGCGACGAGCTTCGGGCCGAGCGGCTCCCGGCGTACCCAGGAGGGCTTGTCGGCGGTGTCCTCGTCGAACGCGGGCAGTGTGCTGACATCGATGCCGGCGCAGTCCGGGCCGCCGCAGTCCCCGTGGGGGAACTCCCCGGCCGGCCACTTGGTCTTCGGCCGGTCACGCCGCGCGGGCGGGAAACGCGGCTCCTTGTCGCCCGGCTTGACGTCGACCCTGTTGTGCGGGGCGAAGGGCGAGACCTGGAGGAAGAACGGCTCGCCGGGCGCGTACCTGCGGGACCGCTCGATGAACCCGACCGCGCGCTGCCCGAGCTCGTCCACCAGGTAGGTGCCGTCGGAGGGGTCGCGCGGCCGCGCGGCCGGCGTCTCTTCCTTGATGTAGCGGGTGAGCTGGTAACGGAACTCGTTGTAGCCGCCCGCCGCGGTCACGTGCCACTCGTCCCACCCGGCGGGCACCTTGTAGCCCGCGCCCGCCGGATACTCGTTGATGTACTTGCCCAGGTAGCCGGTGCGGTAGCCGGCCTGGTGCAGCGCGGCGGCGTACGTGCGGCCCTCGTGCGGCGCGAAGGCCCGGTAGCCACCCCGGTCGTAGCCCTCGTTGGTGCGCACGCCGGTGTTGTGCGGGAACTGACCGGTGAACATCGTGGCCCGCGACGGGCAGCAGAGCGAGTCGGCCACGTAGTAGCCGGTGAACGTGGTGCCGCCCTTGGCCAGGCCTTTGACGGTGTCCATGTACTGGAGCAGTTCGGCCGACATGTCGTCGACGAGGAAGAAGATGATGTTCGGCCGCTGGGGCTTGGCGACCGCCGTGCCGGCGGTCGCGGCGGTCGCCTGGCCGGCTGTGGTCAGGACAAGGACGATGGCCAAGACCATCGCCCATGCTCTCGGGATTTTCGCGGTCATGGACATGACGCCCTTACGGAGGGAGGAGCTCGGGGTTCCGATGTACCGTAATGTCCGTTGATGCGAATTATCAACCTATTCGCCCCGGTCAGGGGCGTACAAGGCCTGGCGACAGACGCGCGCCGTCCTGAGTTCGCCGCCGCCCTGGGCGATGACGCGGCGCCCTCAGGCTCCTGATGTGGCCGGAATCTCCCCCTCGGCCCCACCGTTGATCAGCTCGATGATCCGTTCGCGCATCGGGTGGTCGGCTCGATCAGATCAGCGAGGCGAGCCCGCCCAGGGTGCGCTCCTCCGTGTCACCGAGAGCCAGGTTGCCGCTCGCGGTCCTTCGACCACAGGTCGCCGGCCTCGTGCGGCACGGAGGTGCTGCTCACTTGTCGGCCCGCATCAAGCCGTGGCAGGCGATCGCGGCGGCGGCCACGACGTTCAAGGAATCCACGCCTGCGGCCGTCGCCGCGGCGCTCATCGGGATGCACACCGCCTCATCGGCCTCCTCCAGCCAGTGAGACGAGAGCCCGTCCCCTTCGGAGCCGAGCAGCAGCGCCACCCGATCCGCCAGTTTGACTCTGTCGATGGGCGTGACGGCCTGGTCCGGGGTCAAGGCGAGCGTCTGGTAGCCCGCCTCCCGCAGTTGCGCCAACCCGTGGAACCAGTCCTCCAGCCGCGCGTACGGGATCGAGAACACCGCGCCCATCGACACCTTCACCGCACGGCGGTACAGCGGATCCGCACACCGGGGCGACAGCAGGATCCCGTCCACACCCAGCGCGGCGGCCGATCTGAAGATCGCGCCGACGTTCGCGTGGTCGACGAGATCCTCCAGCACCAGCAGCCGCCGCGCACCACCCTTCAGGAGGTTCTCAGAAGCGGGCAGCGGGAGGCGTTCCATGGAGGCCAGGGCGCCGCGGTGGACCGGGAAGCCGGCGATGCTCGCCATGGTCTCGTCGCTCACCACGTACACGAGGGCGTCGCCGAGGACGTCGGAGAGCGGGGGCAGCCAGCGGCGCATGGTCAGGACGGAGCGAATCGGGTAGCCGGCGCCGATGGCGCGCCTGATCACCTTCTCGCCCTCGGCGAGGAAGAGGCCGCGCTCGGCCTCCAGGCTCTTGCGCAACTCCGTGTCCCGCAGGCGGGTGTAGTCGGACAGGCGCGGGTCGTCGGCGTCGGTTACGTACTCCAGCACACTTCCGATACTGCCAGCCGGTGACGTGCTCAAGCGCCTTCCGATACGGTCGAGCGCCGTCCGACCTGCCACGCCAAGGCGTAGCAGGTGAGCACCGCGCACAGACCGATCACCGTGCCTGCGCCGGTCTTGGTGATCACGCTGGGCAGGCCGAACGCCGGGTCGGGCTGGTCCACCAGGGGCCAGAGGAGCGCCCCTGCGAGGATCCCCGCGACGCCGGTGGCCAGGACCGTCCAGCGCGTGCGCGGGGAGATCCGCAACCGGTCCGGTACGGGCGCCGCCGCCATCCGCGACAACCCCCGCCAGCCCCACCACGCCACCACGGCCAGCCCGATCACCGACGAGGTGTACTGCAGGAGGCGGAACAACCTGATCACGCCGAAGACCGAGACGGACAGCCAGGGGCCCCACTCCGCCGGGCCGGTGGAGTGAGTGAAGGAGTCCCAGAGCACGTGGGTGGCCGCGCCGAGGACGGCGCCCGCCACGATGGGGAGCGGCCGGAGCCGGTCCGGGGCCAGGAGCGCGGCGCGGCCCGCCAGCGACGGGGGGAGCAGGGAGATCAGCGGGTCCCTGAAGACCCAGTGGAACAGCGGCAACAACACCAGCACCGCGACGGGGTCGATGGTGACGACGCCGAGCCAGGAGTGCCAGTTGGTGTAGTCAGGCAGAAAAGGGAGGAAGATCGGCAGGTCCGGGATCATCGCGCCCATCGCCAGCGCCCAAGGGTCCACGAATCTGCGTACCCGCGGCGACGAGATCAGCGGCGCCACCACCGCCATGTGACTGGGCGTGAACGGCACAGACTTGCCCTCCCCTGAGCAATCCCCGAACGATCAGTGCCCATTATGTGCGGAAGGAAAGAAGATCCTTTACCTCCCCCTTCCGCTGTCACACTCCGTGGTGGGTAGATAACGGGACGCTGTCGACGGCCGGATAGCCGGGAATTCGGGGGTTCATGGTGCCTGATCAGCGGATTCATGAGCGTCCGGCCGCGTCAGCCGACTGGCTCCGCGCGGCTCGCACGGCGCGGCGACTCTCCGTGGCCACCCTCGCCTGGCTGGGCGTGGAAAGCACGCTCGGCCTGGCGGCGGGCCTGGCCTCGCACTCCGTCGCGCTGATCGGATGGGCTCTGTCCGCGCTGGTGGAGGCGGCGGCCAGTTTGATCGTGTTGTGGCGGTTCACCGGGGCGCGCACACTGTCGCCGGGCGCGGAGAGCTCCGCCAGGCGGGCGATCGCGCTGAGCTTCTGGCTGCTCGCGCCCTACCTCGTGGTGCACGTGGCCCACGACCTGGGCGAGGGCCATCGGGCCACGCCGAGCGCTCTGGGGATCGTGGTGACGGCGTGCAGCCTGGTCGGCATGCCGGTGCTGGGGATGGTCAAGCGGCGGCTGGGCCGCAGGCTGGTCTCCGCGGCCACGTCGGGCGAGGGCACACAGAACGTGATCTGCGGGGCGATGGCGGCCGGCGTCCTGGCCGGGCTGTGGCTCAACACCCTGGGCTGGTGGTGGGTGGATCCGGCCGTGGCCCTGATGCTGGCGGCGGTCGCGGTGCGGGAGGGGCGGCGGGCCTGGCGCGGCCACATCTGCTCCCACTGAGCATCGGCCGGCTGCCCCCACCGACCACCATTCCGCCCATTGCTCACCAGGCACAACCGCCGTATATTGCCTGCCATTTGGTCACACTGGCGGTCGACTTCCACCACACAGCGTAATCGGCGCACCAAAAGGGCTGTTTTGCACCATTGACTGCACCGAGTATCGTTCCCGGAGTATTGCGGAGCATCTCCCGCTAGGGTCTCCGGAAGGTCTCAACACACCTAAGAGGACATCGTGGGGCGACACCGCACAGACGAGCTCGACGGCGGATACGGTGGCGGATACAGATCCGGCGAACCCCCGACCCGCAGGCGCCGCAACAGCCGGGGCCGTGTGCTCGTGCCACTGGCCGGCGCCGTGGCGCTGGCCGTGCTCCTCGGTGTGGCCGCGTTCGTCATCTTCAACCGCGACCACGACTGCTCGGGCGGCAAGCTCGCGCTGCGCGTCGTCGCGGCCCCTGACATCGAGCCGTCGCTCACCAAGATCGCGAACAACTATAACAAGGCCATGCACTCGATCGACAGCAAGTGCGTGGACGTGACGGTGGCCAAGGAAGCGGCGGCCAGGACGGCCAACTCGCTGGCCGCGGGCAAGGCCACGGCCGACTTCTGGGTGGCGGACTCGAGCCTGCTCATGGAGAGCCTGCGCAGGACCCCGGCGGGCAAGGCGCTGCCAGAGCCGGAGGGCTCGATCGCGGCCTCCCCCGTCGTACTGGCGGCGGCCAAGTCGGCCGCGTCGAAGTTGTCGGGCTCCCTGACGCCGAGCTGGACCAGCATGATCGCGGCGGCGAACGTGGCGAACGTGGACGGCCCCGGCAAGAAGGTCCGCGTGCTGGCCCTCGACCCGCAGAAGAACTCCGCGGGCCTGGCCGCGCTGCTGGCCGCGGCGGGCACGGCCAGGGAGGCCGGGCAGGACAAGGCGCTGGTGGGTGCGCTTAAGGAGCTGTCGGGACAGCTCGCCTCCGACTCGACGGCGCTGCTGGCCAGCCTCACCGTGAAGTCGGGCACCAAGGTGCCTGTGGGCGTCGCCTCCGAGCAGGCCATCTACGCCCACAACGCGAAGAAGCCGGAGGCCCCGGTGGTCGCCCTCTACCCCGAGGAGGGCACGCTCAGCCTCGACTACCCGGTCACGATCCTCACCAAGGAGCCGGCCACGCTGAAGGCGGCGGCGGACTTCAAGCAGGCGCTGTCCACGGACTCGGCCACGAAGATCCTGCGCGACGCCGGTTTCCGCAGCGCGGACGGCAAGGCGGGATCCGTGCTGACGAAGGAGAAGGGGTTCACCCCGGAGACGCCGCAGGCTCTGCCCGCCCCCGACGGCGCGACCGTGGCGCGGATGGTGCAGACCTGGTCCAGGCTGAACCTCGGCACCCGCATGCTCACCCTGCTCGACGTCTCGGGCACGATGGCGCTGCCGGTGCCGGGCACGGGCATGACCCGCATGCAGGCCATCAGCAAGATCGCCACGGAGGGCCTCGGCCTGTTCCCGGCCGACTCCGAGGTGGGGGTGTGGGCGTTCTCCACGCACATGAACGGACGCGGCAAGGACTGGAGGGAGGTCGTCCCCGTCGGGCCGCTCTCCGAGAGCATCGACGGCACTCTCCGCAAGGAGCTTCTGGCCAAGCAGCTCACCACGATCCAGGCCAAGGCCACGGGTGACACGGGGCTGAACGACACGCTCAAGGCCGCGTACACGGAGATGACCAAGACGTACAAGCAGGACAAGATCAACACGCTGTTGATCCTCACGGACGGCGCGGGCAACGACGATCCCGACGGTGGCATCAAGAACCCGGCGATCCTGCAGTTCCTGAAGGACACCTACGACCCCAAGCGCCCGGTCAGCATCCTGCTCATCGCCTTCGGCCCGGACGCCGCGTCCGGCAAGCAGCAGATGGACGCGCTGGCCAAGGCCACAGGCGGCGAGGCGTACATCGCCAAGAACATCCTCCAGGTCCGCGACTTCTTCCTGCAGGGCATGGAACGGCGCCTCTGCTCCCCGAACTGCGACGGCTGATAAGCGCGAGGGAGCGCCGCCGCCTGGACTGAGGAGCGCAGGGAGCGAAGCGACCGGAGCGACGAGGGAAGGCGGCGGCTTCCAGCGACCGAGCCCGCCTCCACGCAGTGGAGGCCATCAACACAGGGCGGCTTCCAGCGACCGAGCCCGCCTCCACAAAGTGGAGGCCATCAACACAGCACAGTCATGCCCGATGGGCATGACGGGCGAACCTGGACAAACGAGGCCGCGTCCTCTCCGCGTGGGGCTTGAATGCCCGTCGTACCTGCGGGGAGGGAATCCGTGCCTGGATGGCCGACCGTCGATCGCGCCGATGATCAGGAGCTGGTGGAGGCTCTGCGGCGCGTGGACGCCGACGCTCCCGCCAAGCTCTTCGACTCCTACGCCGAGCGGCTGTACGACTACGCGTTCTCCCTGGCCGGCGAGCGGGACCTGGCGGCGGACGCCGTTCACGACGGCCTGGTCACCGCGCAGGGGTGCGTGGAGCGACTGAAGGAGCCGGGCCGGCTGCGGGCCTGGCTGTACGCGCTGGCCAGGTTCCAGGTGCAGTCCAGGTTGGCGCACCGGAACACTCCCACTCAGCAGCTCCCCGACCTGGAGGAGCAGGCGGATCCGGAGCTGGCCGACCTGGTTCACGAAACGCTAGGCGACCTCGGCGGGACCGAGCGCGAGGTCCTGGAGTTGTCGCTGCGCCATGGCCTGACCCCGTCCGAGGCCGGCGCGGTGCTGGCGCTGACCTCGCGGCAGGCGGCCGCCAAGCTGGGCCGGGCCCGCGACCATCTGGAGATCGCCGCGGCGGCCGTGGTACTGGCCAGGACGGGCAGGGCGCACTGCCCCGACCTGTCGGCCATGGTCGACTCGTGGGAGGGGCCGCTCACCCCGCTGCTGCGGCGGCGGTTGTCGGGGCACATCGGCGGCTGCGAGGTGTGCACCGAGGGCAGGCACCGGCAGGTCTCCGCCGGGCGGCTGCTGGACATGGTGCCGGTCGCGTTCCCGCCGATCTCGCTGCGCCGCCGGGTGATCGACACATGTCTCAGCCCGGACCGCGGCGCGACCCGTACGCTGATCATGGATCGGGGGGACACGTTCGACCGGGCCGGGTTCCCCGTGACGACCGAGCGCCGCTCGCGGCGGCGCCGGCCGCGGCGGCTCACGCCGGTGGTGCTGGCGGGCGCGGCGGTGCTGGCCGCGACGGCCGCCATGGTCATGATCAACGGTGGGAAGGCGGCGAACAACACCGCCCTGCAGTTCGCTCCC